>NZ_JFHO01000063.1:0-105781 GCF_000724705.2 Acidiphilium sp. JA12-A1 | reverse complement strand
CTCTGCCACGCCCTCGGCCTGCGCCCGCCGCCGGCGCTGCGCCGCCTCAAAATCCCCGATCCAGCTCCCGATCCGGCAGCCGATACCGCGCCCGATCCCGCCGCCCTGCGGCCACCGTGCGCCGCGCCACCGGCTTCGGCCGCGGGCCCGCCGCCCGCCACGCGATGCGCGCCTTCTCCCCCCGCAAGCCGGCGCCGCCGAAACGGCGCCTGACCCGCGCCGCCTCACCACGCCATTTTCGTTACGTTATCAAAACAAGATACGGCTGACCCGGCTCAGGCCGCCCGGCCGAGCCGGGCGGTATCCTGCCGGCGCAGCAGCTCGCGATAGGGGCCGGGACGCGACGCCAGCGCCGCCGGCGATCCCTCGTCGACGATCCGCCCCTCCGCCATCACCACGATGCGGTCGAAATCGCGCAGCGTCGCCAGCCGGTGCGCCACCGCGATCACCGTCCGGTTGCGCGCCAGCCGGTCGATCGCCTCCTGCACCGCCGCCTCGCTTTCGGAATCGAGCGCCGACGTCGCCTCGTCGAGCAGCAGCACCGGCGCGTCGCGCAGCACCGCCCGCGCGATCGCGAGGCGCTGCCGCTGCCCGCCCGACAGCTTCATCCCCCGCTCGCCGACCAGCGTGTCATACCCCTGCGGCAGGGCCATGATGAAGTCATGCGCGTTGGCCGCCCGCGCCGCCGCCTCCACCTCGGCATCGCCGGCATCGGGCCGGCCATAGCGGATATTCTCCCGCACCGAGCGATGGAACAGCTGCACGTCCTGCGAGACGACCGACAGGATTTCCGCGAGGCCCTGGCGGCTGAGCGCGGCGATGTCGGTGCCATCGATCGTCACCCGCCCGCGCGCCGGATCGTATTGCCGTTGCAGCAGGGCGAGCAGCGTCGTCTTGCCCGAGCCCGACCGGCCGACCAGGCCGACCTTCTCGCCGGGCGCCACGGTCAGATTCACCTCCTTCAGCACCGCCCGCCCGTCCGGATAGGCGAAATCGAGATCGGCGAAGCTCACCGCCCCGCGCGCCTGCGGCAGGGCCCGCGCGTCCGCCGCGTCCATCATGTCGTGCGGGATCAGGAGCGAGGCCAGCGCCTCGTGCAGCCGCGCCCAGTCCTGCACCATCTCGACCAGCGCGATCGCGAGATCGCGCGTGCCGTGCAGGACGGTGAAGCCGAGCGTCGTCACCAGCACGACGTCGCCGGGACTCGCCGCATGGTCGAGCCAGCGGTCGATGATCCAGGCGAGCATGCCGGCCGTCAGCAGCGCCGTGGTGACCGCGTGGAAGCTCCGCAGCCCTTCAAGGTAGTTCAGGCTCGCCCGGCGCGCGCGCATCTCGCGCCCGACATCCTCGGCGAAGCGCTGCCGCTCGCGGAACATCGCGCCGAAGGCGCGGACGACGGCGACGTTGTTGATCACATCGACCAGCTCGCCATCCACCGAGGCCGCGGCCTCGGCATAGTCGCGATGCAGCCGCCGCCCCTTCGCCGCCAGCCAGGCCAGCACCGCCCCCAGCGCCAGCGCGATGCCCAGCAGCGCCAGCCCCATCGCCGGATCGACGCTGGTGATCATCACGATCGCGAGAACGACCGCCAGCGCCGGCGGCAGCACGTTCCACACCATCAGGTTCTCGAGCCGGAAGACCGCATTGCCGGTGACGCCGATGCGGCCGGCCAGCATGCCGGGCCGGCGGTCGGCGAAGAAGCCGGGCGAATGGCCGAGCGTGTGGTTGAACAGCGCGCGCCGCAATTCCCCCGTCACCGCCACGAAACTGCGCGCCGCGACGAACCCGCCGATCCGCCATGCGAGATTGTCCGCGGCGATCAGCCCGGCGAGGAGCATGAAAGCCCCCCAGACCGCGCCGCGCTGATTGGCGGTCAGCACATCGACCAGGTTCTTCACGGCATATTGCGACAGCACAGAACAGGCGACCGCGGCGACGACGGAAAGCACGATCGTCGCATGTCCCGGCGCGTGCCGCAGGATCGCCCGCAGCAGAAAGCGCTGCGGACGCGATGCCGGCGGTGCGGAGAGCGGAATGGCAAGCGGCGCCGATGCTTCCGGCGCCGGCGATCGGCGGGGTGCGCTTTCGATTCCTTCCGCTTCTGCAATCGCCTTTTTGTGATCCGGCATGGTCTCGGGCTCCATCGGTGCGGGTCTTTATCGAGGGGCGCCGCCAAATTTCCTGTCTTCATGTGGCATTTCGGCAATAGCGCCAGCCGGCGGCGCCACCGGCAGTCCCTACCTTGGCATCGAATGCGGCAGCATTTGGGCAAATACCGCCCGATGACTGCCACATCGGGGCGTCCTGCTAACGCTCGTAAAAACAATCCAGCAGCGAGGAGTCAGGCACTCATGAAAATCGCCCAGATTGCACCTCTGACTGAAGCGGTTCCGCCGAAATTCTATGGCGGCACCGAACGTGTCGTCTCCTTCCTGACGGAAGAACTCGTCGCGATGGGTCACGACGTCACGCTGTTCGCGAGCGGGGATTCGGTAACCGCCGCCGAACTCGACGCCGTGTGGCCGCGCGCGCTGCGGCTCGACCCCGGCATCCGCGATACGCTCGCGCCGCATTTCATGCTGATGGAACGGGTCTACCGGCGGGCCCACGAGTTCGACGTGTTGCACTTCCATAACGATTACTGGCCGGCCTCGCTGTTCGCGCGTCAGCGCACCCCCTTCGTCACCACGCTGCACGGCCGGCTCGACCTGCCCGAACTCGGCCCCGTCTACGACGAGCTGCCGGTGATGAACCTGATCTCGATTTCCGACTCCCAGCGCCAGCCGCTGCCGGAAGCGAATTTCGTCGCCACGGTCCAGCACGGCCTGCCGAAGGACCTGCTGACGCCGCGCGAGCGTTCGCGCGACTATGTCGCCTTTCTCGGCCGCATCTGCCCCGAAAAGCGGCCCGACCGCGCGATCCGAATCGCCCGCGCCGCCGGCATGGATCTGCGCCTCGCCGCGAAAGTAGACCGTGTCGACGAGGAATATTTCGAAACCGGGATCAAGCCGATGCTGGGCCCCGATGCCTGCCTGATCGGCGAAATCGGCGAGGGAGAAAAATCCGAATTTCTCTCCGGTGCCCGTGCGCTGCTGATGCCGATCGACTGGCCGGAACCCTTCGGCCTGGTGATGATCGAGGCCATGGCCTGCGGCACGCCGGTGATCGCCTGGCGGCACGGCTCGGTGCCCGAGATCGTCGAGGATGGCGTCACCGGCTTCATCGTCGAGAGCGAGGCGGAGGCGGTCGCCGCGCTCGACCGGGTGCACCAGCTCTCCCCGTCCCGCATCCGCGCGACGTTCGAGGCCCGCTTCACCGCGCGGCGGATGGCGGAGAACTATCTCGAGATCTACGAAACCCTCGCGCGCCCGCGCGTCGGGCGTCTCCGCCTCGCGGTCTGACCGCCAGCGGCCGATCGCACGCGCCCCGGCGGCATGGCCCGCCGGGGCGTCGGCGCGGGCGTGAGAAGATCGGCCGGTCCATCGTTCGGGGCAATTCCGCATTGCCGGCATGGCCATGGCACACCGGCGATGCCGGCAAGCCGCGCCAGCTCACTGCATGATAGAATGAATAACTGACGCGGGCGCGACGCTGTCGCGACATCGTGCGGATCGCGGTCGATTGACATGCTCCCATGTCAGTCTAGTGTCACGGCAGGGAAACGTTTGGGACGCACTCCATGCCAACCGAACTGCCGGTCACGCCCGATCCGCATCCGCCGGCGCCGGCCGCGAACCCGGAAGCGCCGGTGCTGCGGGTGTCGGGCATCGGCAAGTCCTACGGTCATATCCGCGCCCTCACCGATGTCAGCCTCGACATCCATCCGGGCGAAGTCGTCGGCCTCGTGGGCGATAACGGCGCCGGCAAGTCCACCCTCGTCAACATCATCGCCGGCGCGATCCGTCCCTCCGCCGGGCGGCTCGCCGTCGATGGGCGCGAGGTGCAGTTCGGCTCGGCGCTCGATGCCCGCCTCGCCGGGATCGAGGCGGTGTATCAGGATCTCGCCCTCGCCCTCGATCTCGACATCTGGGCCAATGTCTTTCTCGGCCGCGAAAGGCTGCGGCCCGGCCTGCTCGGGCGCCTCGGCTTTCTCGACAAGGCGGCGATGCGGGAAACCGCGCTCGGCGGATTGCGGCGCACCGGCATCCGCATCGGCTCGGTCCGCACGCCCTGCCGCGCGCTGTCCGGCGGCCAGCGCCAGGCCGTCGCGGTCGCGCGCGGGCTGATCTGGGGGTCGCGCCTGCTGCTGCTGGACGAACCGACCGCGGCCCTCGGCGTCGAGCAGCAGGCCAAGGTCGGCGAACTCATCGCCGCCGTGCGCGACCAGGGCATTCCCGTGATCCTGGTCAGCCACAACATGCCGCAGGTCCATGCGCTGTGCGACCGGATCGTGGTGCTGTTCCGCGGCCGCAAGGTGGCCGACCGGGACGCGCGGTCGATGACGATCGAGGACACGATCGCCTGCATCACCGGCGCCGGCCTGGCGAGCGCGGATGCGGCGGGGAGCGCGCCGTGAGCGGCCCGTCGAACCCGCCGCGCGGCGCGGAGGCGGCGGTCGTGGCGCCGGGTGCGCGGGACGGCTCGCGCGCGCTGCTCGAATTCCTCTCCCGGCACGGCGAGATCTGGACGCTGTTCATCCTGCTCGCGCTCATCGCCGTGTTCGGCATCGCGAGTCCGGATTTCTTCAGCCGCGCGAGCTGGCTCGCCACCTCGCAATTCGCGGTCGAATACCTGCTGCTCGGGCTTGGCGAGACCTTCGTGATCATCACCGGCGGCATCGATCTCTCGGTCGGCGCCATTCTCGGCCTCTCCGGCATGGTCGGCGGCCTGGTCATGCGCGCGCTGATCCATGCCCATGCGGCGAATGGCGTGACCATCGCCGCCGGCATCGCCGCGGCACTGGCGAGCGGCGCGCTGGTCGGCTGGGTGAACGGCACGCTGATCACCCGGCTGCGGCTCACCCCCTTCGTCGTCACGCTCGGCATGCTGTCGATCTGCACCGGCGGGATCTACCTGCTCAATGGCGGGCGCAATGTCGGCACGATTCCGGACATCGTCGGCGCCGCCGGCTCCTTCGCGATTGGCGGCTGGATGCCGGTGACCGTGCTGGTCGCCGCGGTGTTCTGCATCATCTGCGCCGTGGTGCTGGCGCAGACCCGCTTCGGGCTGCGGACCTACGCGGTGGGCTCGAACCCGCTGGGGGCGGGGCGCGCCGGCATCGACGTGCGGCGGCATCTGGTGAGGATCTACACGCTGGCGGGATTTCTTGCCGCCGTCGCCGGGCTGATGGTGATGGCGCGCTTCGCCTCGGCCTCGGTCCAGGCCGGCGCGAACGACGAACTCGACGCGATCACCGCCGTCGTCATCGGTGGCGCCAGCCTGTTCGGCGGTCGCGGCACCATCCTTGGAACCGTGGTCGGCGGCTTCGTGATCACGGTCATGGTCACCGGGCTGATCCTGATCGGCGTGCAGCCGTTCTGGCAGCAGGTGGCCGTCGGCGCGATCCTGATCCTGGCCGTCGCCATGGACCAGCTTCGCGACAGGCTGCTGGAGTCGATCTGACCGGAAACGGCCGCCGCGAACCCGGCGGCAAAGGGGAGGACATCATGGCCACAACACGCAGACAACGGATTTCCCGCCGCGGCGCCACGCTGGCGCTCGGCATCGCCGGCGGCCTCGCGCTGGCCGGCGGCGCGGCCCGGGCGGGGGGCAAGACGATCGCGCTGGTGCCGGGCATCGCCACCGATCCGTTCTACATCACGATGCAGCATGGGGCGGCGGCGGAAGCGAAGAAGCTCGGCCTGCACCTGATCTGGCAGGGCGGCAGCAGCTTCTCGCCGGAGACGCAGATCCCGGTGCTGCAGGCGCTGCTCGCCAAGCACCCGGCCGCCCTGCTCGTGGCGCCGACCAACGAGAAGGCGCTGATCAACCCGATCAGGCAGTTCATCGCCGCCGGCATTCCGGTGATCTCGGTCGACACCACGATCAGCGATACCGCGATCCTGAAAAGCCGGATCACGTCGAACAACGTCCAGGGCGGCGCCTCGGCGGCGCGGGCGATCGCCGGCTTCGCGCACGGGAAGGGCGATGTCGCGGTGATCAACGTCAAGCCCGGCATCTCGACGACCGATGCGCGCCAGAAGGGCTTCCTCGCGCAGATGAAGCACTACAAGGGCATGAAGGTCGTCGCCATCGAATACGATGACGACAGCCCGACCAAGGCCTTCACCGAAGCCCAGCTGCTGCTGCTCAAGTATCCTCACCTCAAGGGCATCTTCGCCACCAACGTGTTCTCCGGCGAGGGCGTCGGCAAGGCGGTGGTCGCCGCCGGCAAGAAGGGCAAGGTGGATGTCGTCGGCTACGACGCCGAGCCGGGCGAGGTGAAGCTGCTCAAGCAGGGGGTGATCAGCACCCTGATCGTCCAGCGCCCGGCCGAAGAAGGCCGCCTCGGCGTGAAATACGCCTATGACATCCTGACCGGAAAGAGCGCGCAGGTGCCCGCCTCGAAGCGGCTCGCCAATATCACGGTCACGACGGCCGAGGCGTCGAACCCGACCTACGCCAAATACTTCTACAGCGCGCATCTGTCGCACTGAGGCGGCCGGCCGGGCGTCCTGGCCGGGGCGTCCGGAAACGGCGGTCCGCCGGGCCATCATGTCCGAAAACGGCGAGCATCCGGCGTCGCGCCGTGCCATGATGCGTTCATGGAACTCGACCCCGATGCCTGCTACCGCGCCCTCGCCACGCGCGACGCCCGGTTCGACGGGCGCTTCTTCACCGGCGTGCGCACCACCGGAATCTATTGCCGGCCGGTCTGCCCGGCGCGCACGCCGCGGCGCGAGAATGTCCGCTTCTTCGGCTCCGCCGCCGCCGCCGAGGCCGCCGGGTTCCGCTCCTGCCTGCGCTGCCGGCCGGAATCCTCGCCCGATCTCGCCGCCTGGCGGGGCACGTCGAACACGGTCAGCCGCGCCCTCGCCCTGATCGCCGAGGGCGGGCTCGACGGCGCGGCGGTCGACACGCTGGCCTTCCGGCTCGGCCTCGGCGAGCGGCAGTTGCGGCGGCTGTTCCGCCAGCATCTCGGCGCCTCGCCGATCGCCGTGGCGCAGACAAGGCGGGTGCTGTTCGCCCGGCAACTGCTCACCGAAACCGCGATGCCGCTGGCCGACGTGGCGCTCGCCGCCGGCTTCGGCAGCGTGCGCCGCTTCAACGCGACCTTCCGCGCGCTCTATGGCAGCGCGCCGGGCGCGCTGCGCCGCGCGGGACAGGTAGCGGCGGCAGAACCGTCGGGCATCACCCTCACCCTGCCCTACGCGCCGCCCTATGACTGGGCGGCGATGGCGGATTTCCTCGCCGCGCGGGCGATCGACCAGGTCGAACGGATGGACGATGCCGGGCGATACCACCGCAGCGTCGCGCTCGGCGGCGCGCGGGGGACGGTCAGCATCGCGCATGACGCGCAGGCCTGCGGGCTGAGGGCGACGATCCGGTTTCCCGCCGTGGCGGCGCTGGCGACGCTGGTCGGCCGCATCCGCCGGGTCTTCGATCTCGGCGCGGACCCGCTCGCCATCGGCCGCCACCTCGCCGCCGACCGGCTGCTCGCGCCGCTGGCCGCGGCCCGGCCGGGGCTGCGCGTGCCGGGCGGCTGGGACGGGTTCGAACTCGCGGTGCGCGCCGTGCTCGGCCAGCAGGTGAGCGTGCGCGCGGCGGCGCGGCTGGCGGGACGGCTGGTCGCCGCCCATGGCGCGCCCCTGGACGGCGGCGGGCCGGCCGGACTCGCGCGCGTCTTTCCCGAACCCGCCGCACTGCTACAGCTCGATGCCGTCGCGCTCGGCATGCCGCGCGCCCGCGCCCGCACGATCGAGACGCTGGCCGCCGCCGCGCTGCGCGACCCCGGCCTGTTCCGGGCCGGGCGCTCGCTCGACGAGACGGTGGGCCGGCTCGTGGCGCTGCCCGGGATCGGGGAATGGACCGCGCATTACATCGCGCTGCGCGCCGCCCGCGAGCCGGATGCGTTCCCGGCGTCCGACGCCGCCCTGCTGCGGGTGGCGGCGCGGCTGACCGGCGCGCGGCCGAACCCGGCCGACCTCGCCGCGCGGGCGGAAGCCTGGCGGCCCTGGCGCGCCTATGCCGCGCAGCATCTGTGGGCGGCGGATGCGGCGCATCATGCACGGGCGGCATCCGCCGCCCTGGCCGAAGGAGACGACGATGGCACCTGAACCGCTGTTCCTCGACCGGATCGACTGCCCGATCGGGACGATGCTGGTCATCACCGATGCGGCGGGCGCACTGCGCGCGCTCGACTGGCCGGATCACGAGGCGCGGATGCGCCGCCTGCTGCGGCGCCATTACAGCGCCGAGGGGACGGGCTTCACGCTCGCGGCGCGGCCGGCCCCCGCCGCGCTGCGCGAGGCGCTTCTCGCCTATTTCGCGGGGCGGGCGGACGCGCTGGGCGGCATCGCGGTGCGGACCGGCGGCACCGCGTTCCAGCGCGCGGTCTGGGCGGCGCTGCGGGGCATTCCGGCGGGGGAGACGCTGAGCTATGGCGCCCTCGCCGCGCGGATTGGCCGGCCGCGCGCCGTCCGCGCCGTGGGGCTGGCCAATGGCGCCAATCCGGTCGCCATCGTCGTGCCGTGCCACCGCGTCACCGGCGCCGACGGATCGCTGACCGGCTATGCCGGCGGGCTGGAGCGCAAGCGCTGGCTGCTCGCGCACGAGGCGGCGATGCAACCGCGCGGGTGGGCAAACGCCGGCACTCCGGGGTAGGTTTCGGTATCGTCACCCCGGAAGGAAATGAGGCCGATGACCCCCGAGTCCCCCGCCCCCCGCAAGCCAGGCCGCCTGTTCTTCGCCAACCCCGGCCCGACCAACATTCCCGACTCCGTGCTGCGGGCGATGGACCGGCCGACGACCGATTTCATGAGCGCCGATTTCATCGAGGTCTATGACCGCGCGGTGGCGGGGCTGAAGCGGCTGCTGTTCACCACCGGCGAGGTGTTCATCTACACCTCCAGCGGCCACGGCGCCTGGGAGGCGACGCTGCAGAACCTGTTCTCGCCGGGCGACCGCATCCTGATGCCGGAGGCCGGGTATTTCTCCCGCGTCTGGGGCGCGATGGCGCGCGCGCTCGGCCTCGAGGTCGAAATGCCGGAGGCCGACTGGCGGCGCGGCCCCGATATCGGCGCGATCGCGGAGCGTCTCGCCGCCGACACGGCGCACGAGATCAAGGCGGTCTGCATCGTCCATAACGAGACCTCGACCGGTGTTGCCGTGCCGCTGCCCGAGATCCGCGCCGCACTCGACGCCGCCGGCCACCCGGCGCTGCTGCTCGCGGACACGATCTCCTCCTTCGGCTCGATCGAATTCCGCATGGCCGACTGGGGGATCGACGCCGTGGTGGGCGGCAGCCAGAAGGGGCTGATGCTGCCCGCCGGCCTCGCCTTCACCGCGGTGAGCGAAAAGGCGCTCGCCGCCCACGCCCAGGCGCGGCTGACGCGGTTCTATTTCGACTGGACCAGGATGATGGCGCGCCGGCACCGCAGCTTCACCGGCACCGTGCCGATCGCGCCGTTCTACGGCCTGCTGGAATCCGTGCGGCTGATCGAGGCGGAGGGGATCGAGGCGGTGTGGCGCCGGCATCACCGCCTCGCGGAAGCGACGCGGCGGGCGGTTTCGGTCTGGAGCGGCAACCAGGGCGTGGCCTTCTATTGCGCCGATCCGGCCAGGCGGTCGGATTCGGTGACGGCGATCCGCATGCCCGAGGGGCACGATGGCGAGGCGGTGCGCCGGATCGCCTATGACCGGTTCAACGTCTCGCTCGGCGCCGGGCTCGATCCGCTCGGCGGCAAGGTGTTCCGCATCGGCCATATGGGCGATCTCAACGAGGCGATGCTGCTCGGCACGCTCGGCGTGGTCGAGATGGCGCTGCGCCTCGCCCGCGTGCCGCACGCGCGCGGCGGCGTGGACGCGGCGATCGAATATCTCGGCGCCGGCTGAACCCGGCCCCGCCGGTTTCGATCACGAACTGTTTACAGGCAGGACATTTTGTGGGAGACCCGGTTCATCGAAGAATCGTAATGAAATGCTTTTCTAAAAGTCGAGGAATTTAATGTGATAATTATTTGTCAATTTTGATTTCCATCTGCCGCGACGGGCATGTCGTGTTTTCAGTATCGTGATGCCCGGCCGCGGCGATCCTTCCGATCAGTCACGCTTTTCAAGAAGAAGAATTTTCCCGTGAGAATCATTCAAAAGACTGCCCTGACGATGATCCCGCTGCTCGCGCTGGCCGGGTGCGGCCGGACCGGCCCCAGTCCGAAAGAGGCGAAGCAGGCGATCAAGAATCAGATCAACGCCGCGCTGCAAAAGGAAATGGCCGCCGCCGGCAGCAACGCCATGGCCCGGAGCATGGCCACCGACGTCGCCCATTCGGCGATTGCCGGGATCGACAAGATCAAGTTCAAGGCGGTTTCGTGCAAGTCCGCGGAGCAGGGCATCTACCGATGCCAGATCAAGATGGCCGCGCCGGACGGCAGCACCGCCACCAAGCCCTTCGACTTCAGGAAGCATGACGGTCACTGGGAATATATCGTCCATCCGGCCGGCATTCTCCCTTAACGCACACGGAACAATCGACATGCAGATGAAACATCTCGCTGCTGCCGCCCTCGCGGCGGCAGCGCTCGCCGGCGGCTGCGCGCCAGCCTCCGCCGCCACGCCCGCGGCGAAGCCGGCCATCGACATCATGGGCATCAAGTTCGGCATGACACCCGCCGATGTGCGGCAGCTGATCGGCGCCCACAAGGACATGTTCCCCAACGCCGCCATCCAGCAGGGGCAGTACCGCATGCCGGACGGCAAGACCTTCGTTGCCGACATGACGGTGACCAGCCATTCCGACCCGCGGAATTTCGCGGATGACATCTCCCAGACGATCTTCATCCAGTACACCTCGCCGGCAAGCGGCAACAAGGTTGTCGCGGTCAACCGCGAGGCGACGTTCCCGTCCGACGCGAAGGATCTCGGCAAGGCGCCGGGCGTGCATGACCTGTTCGCGGCCATGCTGTCGCAATACGGCACGCCGGACGGCTTCACGATCGGCGCGGTCGACTGGACCGGGGCGAACCCGGCCCACAAGCTGGCCGACAATATCTACACGCTGCAGAGCGGCTGCATCTCCGGCGCGTTCAACGCGGTGCCGTCCCAGCTCTACAACGGGTCGAAGGACTGCCCGCAGGTGCTGCAGATCACCATGTCGGCCAACAACAGCTTCGGCGGGCATGTCCAGTTCCTGTCGGAACTGATGCTCGATGCCGGCAGCATCTATAGCGACATCGCGCGCGAGCGCGCGGCCGCGGCAAGCCAGCAGGCGAAGACCGTCTCCCACGCCAACCAGCAGCCGGCGGCGAAGCCCTCGCTCTGAATTCAGGCTTGCCGCCATTCCAGACCGGAGTTCCAACATGTCAGACCAGAATGCCATCGCCAGCGATCTTGCCGCCACCAACGATCGCAACTTCGTCGTGATCTTCACCCTGGCCAGCCTTTTCTTCGGCGTATTCTCGCCGCTCGTCGGCTATTTCGTCGCGAAGGACGGCACCACGACCAGAAAGCAGATCGTCGAACTGCTCAATTTCCAGATCACCGTGCTCGGCCTGATGCTGATCGCCTATCTCCTGACCGCGACGCTGATTCTCTCGGTCGTCGGCATTCCGCTCGCGATCATCGTCGGGGTCGCCGACGTGATCATGCTGATCCTCGGCGCGATCCGGGCCTCCCGCGGCGAGAGCGTGCGCTACCGCTTCACCTTGCGCCTGTTGTCGTGACGCCGGGCGGCGCCTCGCCGGCGCCGCTCACCGCCGCCAGCGGACCGGCGAATTCAGCGGCGCTGCCGCCCACCACGAGCACCAGCTTGTCGCGCGCCTGACCGCCGGCACGCAATGCGAGGCGCGCGGCGCCGACGCCAAGCCACGCGGCCAGCGCCTTCAGAACCGCGTCATTGGCACGGCCGTCTTCCGGCGGCACAACCACGGCCAGGCGGAGACGCGCCGGCGGCCAGCCCGGTGCCGCCGCGGCCGGGACGACCGGGCCAAGCCGCGCCCGGCGCGCGCCAGGCTGAACCTTGAGGGCAACGAGCAACCCCGCCTCGCTCTCCAGCCAGAACGGCACGGATGCGGCTGCCCTCATCGCCGGCGCCATCTTTCCGCGGCATCATGTGAAAGCGGCTCCCGCGATGGCGGCCTGCGGCCGGGCGGATTGTCGGCTGTCTCGATCATGGCTGAGCCCGTACGTGCGCTTCCTTTTGCGGCGTCGCAAGAGCTGCGCCGAATCGGAACATCGCGGCGCGTGCGGAAACACTTTGAAATTTCCGCATCTTTCCGAAAGATGATGATATTTCCTTGGTCATTTCAAACCGTTACCTGAATTGCCGAAGCGGGGCATCCGGATACCACCAATTCATCAAACATCCATCGTACCTGAAGCAGTCGTCGGACGAGATAGCGGCTGATCCGCAGGAAAAATGAACGGCGACACAGCGGCCTGAGGATTCTTGTGGGAGGAACCATGGTCACCATCGTCACCAAAACCCAGGGCCCGCGCCCTGAAGACGTCCGGATGCGGGAGATTCTCCGGCGCAACCAGGGAACGATCACGCGCATCGCCGACCACATCACCGCCGGCGGCTACTCGGCGCGCAAGGCACCGAAGCCGGCCCCCGAGGCCAGCGGCCTGATCATCAGCACGGGCGCTGCCTCGCGCCCCGACACCACGGCGGCCGCCCCATCCGTGCGGATCAGCGTGAATGGGCGTGTCTGCCTCGTCGACGGGAACACCGGCTACCAGCTGCATCACCTGGGAACCCTGCAGCGGCGTGGCGGCGAGGAGATTTTCGTGCTGGCCACCGATGCCAACGGATTCATCGCGCCCGTGGCGCCCGAGATCGCGGCGCCGCTCGGCACGCTGGACGGCACGCGGCTTTCCTCGTCCTATGGCGAGGACGAACTGGCCGCCGAAATCGGCGTTCGGCTGGGCATTGGCTGACGCGATCTCCGCGCCGCGCCGCGCGACCCGCCCGCCGGACGACCTGAAAGGCGGCGATGCGGCGGCACGCGGGCCGCGCACGGAGGAGTTCAGCACCCCCTACGACGAGCACACCACGATGAAGGCGTGGGAGTGCCTGCTCTCCGGCGAGGCCGGGGACGGGCAGCGCCGCTTTCCGGTGCGGCCGCTGATCGGCGATTCATGGTCGCGTTGCGCCTCCTGCGGCATCGATGCGCGGCAGCGGGAAGCTCCCCTGAACCACGGCATCGATGCGCTGATCGAACAGAACCGGGACCTCCTCGCGGCGGCCCGGCGCAGCTTCGGCACGATCGGCCGGCTGCTCGACGGCACCGGCGCGATGCTCGTCCTCGCCGACCGCAACGGCGTGCTGATCGATGCGATCGGCGACCGGCGGACGCTGCATGACGGCATGGACATCAATCTCTCGATCGGCGGCAAATGGACCGAGGATGTCGTCGGCACCAACGGAATCGGAACGGCGCTGTGGGCGGGCGCGCCGGTCTTCGTGCATGCGGCCGAACATTTCTGCGCCGGCATCAAGAGCTGGACCTGCGCCGGCGCGCCGATCCGCGAACCGTTCGACAACAGCATCATCGGCGTCGTCGACCTGTCCGGCCATCCGGACATCTTCCGGCCGCACAATATCGGCCTCGTCGCCGCGGCGGCGCAGGAAATCGAGAAGGCGCTCGCCGAGCAGCGCAACGAGGAGCGCGCGCGGCTGCTGGAGGCATTCATCTCATCCGCGCCCGAATATCGGCGCAGCGACGGATTGCTGATCGTCGATCATCGGGGGCGGCCGATCTATTGCCACAACGTCGCCGAAAGCACGCTGCGCGCGTTCCGCGCCAATCCGCCGACGCCGGCGGCGGAGCGGCGCCTGGTGCGCTTCCTTGAAAGCGGCAACGGCGCCGAACTGGACAATGACGCGATGCTCGCGCTGCAGAACTGCCATTTCAGCCCGCTGCAGGCGGATAATGGCATGCGCGGTGCGGCGCTGGTGTTTCCGACGCGCGAGGCCCGGCCATCCCCCGCGGCGCGGCGCGCCGATGCGGATGCCAGCGACAGCCAGGCCAACTGCATCATCGGCGAAAGCCCGGCGCTGCGGCGTGCGATCGAGATCGCCAGCCGGGTGGCGGCGACGGCGGACGTCACCTCCGTGCTGATCGAGGGGGAAACCGGCGTCGGCAAGGAACTCTTCACCCGGCTGATCCACGGCGGCACCCGCCATCGCTCTGACAGCCCGTTCGTGACACTGAACTGCGGCGCGATCACACGCGAGCTGTTCGGCAGCGAACTCTTCGGCCATGTGCCAGGCGCCTTTACCGGCGCGAGCCGGGACGGCAAGCCGGGCGTGTTCGAACTCGCGAATGGCGGCGCGCTCTGCCTCGACGAGATCGGCGAAATGCCACCCGAGATCCAGCCCTTCCTGCTCAGGGTGCTGGAGGAACGGGTTGTCCGGCGCCTCGGCGACAGCCGGGCCAGGCCGGTGGATGTGCGACTGATCGCCTCGACGAACCGCGACCTGCGACAGGAGGTCGAACAGGGACGCTTCCGGCGCGACCTGTTCTACCGGATCAGCGCGGTGACCATTCACGTCCCGCCGCTGCGCGAGCGCGGCGATGATGTGCTGCTGCTGATCGAGCATTTCAATTCCCGGTTCGCAGCACGCCTCGGCACAGCCCCGCTGACGTTCGCCGCGGAGGCGCTCGATATCCTGCGCGCCTATCGCTGGCCGGGCAATGTGCGCGAATTGCGCAATCTCGTTGAAAAACTCCACATCCTCTGGCGCGGCACGCGCGTGGGCCCGGAGGACCTGCCGGCGGAATTCCACGCCCGGCCGGAGGAGGCCGCCCTTTTGCCCGCAACAGCGCCGCGGCCGCACAGCATCGAGGAAGCCGAGTGCCAGGCGATCCGCGACGTGCTGCTCGCGGAAAAGGGGAACCTGAGCCGCGCCGCGCAGAAGCTCGGAATCTCGCGGCCGACGCTCTACCGGAAGCTCGACCAGTTCGGAATCAGGCGCGGCTTCGTCTGAACGGCAAGGGCGGCCGGAATCCAGCCGCCCTTGACGCCGGAGATCATGCGCGGCCGAGACGCTCGGCGCCGCCGCCGCGGGCGGGAGACGCGGTCGGGTCTTCCTCGTCCTCACCCAGATCGCCCACCAGCGTTTCCGTGGTCAGGATCAGCTTGGCGACCGAGGCGGCGTTGCGCAGCGCCGTGCAGGTGACGCGGACGGGATCGATGATGCCGGCATCGTACATGTTCTGGAACGTGCCGATGGCGGCATTGTAGCCGAAACCGCCATTCACCGCCGAGACCTGAGCGACCACGTGGTCGGGGTCGCCGCCGGCATTGGTCACGATGCGCCAGAGCGGGCGGGTGAGGATGGAGCGGACGAGCTTCACCCCTTCCGCGACATCGCCGCCGACGCCGGCCAGAACCTCGTCGAGCACCGGGCCGATCTGCGCCAGTGCGGTGCCGCCGCCGGCAACCACCCCCTCCTCGCTCGCGGCGCGCACGGCGGCGAGCGAATCCTCGATCAGCTGGATGGTGCGCTTCTGCTCGACCGGCGTCGCTCCGCCGGCATAAAGTATGGCGGTACCGCCGGAAAGCTTCGCGAGGCGCTCGCGCAGCTTGTCCTGCTCGATATTGGGCGGGGCGACATCGTGCATCCGCTGCACCTGCGCCCGGCGCGCGGCGATCGCCGCCGGATCGCCGGCGCCGCCGATGATCGCGGTGTGCGTCGCACTGGTGCGCACCCGCTCGGCGGCGCCGAGATCGGCCGCGGTGACGTCCTCGACCCGGCCGCCAAGATCGCGGGCGATGACGCGGCCGCCGGTGATGATGGCGATATCCTCCATCATCGCCTTGCGCCAGTTGCCATATTCGGGCGGATGCACGACGAGGTAGCGGCCCGGCCCGTCGCGCCCGAGCAGGCTGACGACGACCTCCGGCGCCACCTCCTCGGCGATCACGAGAAGCGGGCGGTGGGCGTCGGCGGCGAGCGCGCGCGCCGCATCGAGCGCATGGGGATCGCGGATCTTGAGATCCGTCATCAGGATCAGCGGCCGTTCGAGCACGGCTTCCATCTTCTCCTGATCGGTCACCATGTGATGCGAGATATAGCCGCGATCGAAGGACATGCCTTCGACGACCTCGAGCGTCGTTGCGGTGGTCACGCTGAAGTCGGTAGTGATCACGCCCTCGGCGCCGACGCGCGCGAAGGCCTCGGCGACCAGCGCGCCGAGATGCGGCTCGGTTGCGGCGATGTTGGCCACCGCGGCGAGCATGCCGTTGCCGGAAGCCGGCCGGGCCGCTTCCTTGAGGGACGATGCCACGCGCTCGACCGCGAGATCGATCCCGCGGATGAGATCGACCGCGCGGGCGCCGCGCTCGCTGGCCTCGACGCCGGCCTGGACGAGCGCGTTGGCGAGCACGATCGCGGTGGTGGTGCCGTCGCCCGCGAGTTCGTTGGTCTGCATCGAGACCTCGCGGACGACCTGCGCGCCCATGTTCTCGAACCGGTTCGGCAGCTCGATCTCCACCGCGATGCTGACGCCATCGCGCGTGACCATCGGCGTGCCGATCGGCCGGTCGATCATCGCGTTCATGCCTTTAGGCCCGAGCGTGGGCTCGACGGCCGCCGCGAGCCGGCCCACACCGCGGGCCAGCGCACGCCGGGCTTCGGAATTATGCAGAAGCAGCTTAGCCATTTTGTCTCCCTTCGGCCGATGGCCGGCGTGCTGCGTGGACCGGCCTATTCGGCGGCGACCGCGAGCGGCGAGGCCGCAAGCGCCGCCTTCTTCGCCGCGATGTCGATGCCGTAGAGCTTCGCGGCGTTGAGGCCGAGGATCTTTTCCTTGATCGCCGGGGTGAGGTCGATGCCGCGCTCCTGCTTCACATCTTCAGGCAGCTCGAAGTTCCAGAATTTCTCGACCAGCCAGCGCGGCGTCCAGATCGCGTAGTCGGAGCCGAACAGGATGCGGTCCTCGCCGAGCCAGAACAGCAGCTCGCCCATGATTTCGGCGAAGTAGCGCGGCCGGGAATGGATGAAGGGCAGGACGACCGCGAGGCCGCCATAGACGTTGGCCTCCTGCACCGCGATCCAGCAGAAATCGTCGATGCGCGGCTGGCCGCAATGCTCGACCACCCAGTTGAGATTGGGGAAGTCGGTCGCCGCATAATCGACGTCGTGAACGTCGAAAGCGTCCTTGCTCAGCGGGATGATGGTCGGGCCCTTGTGGACGTGCATGTTCCTGATGCCGAGCTTCTCGCAAAGCTCGAAGCATTTGTATGCCTCGGGATCGTTCAGACGCCAGCCGCGGGAGGCTCCGTTCCATTCGGCGGTGTAGAGTTTCACGCCCTGGATATTGTATGTTTCTTTCATGTAATGGATGTATTCGAGCGCCTTCTCGCCGTCCCGCGGGTCGAACGCGCCATTGACGATGAAGCGCTCGGGGTAGCGGGCGGCGACGTCCGCATTGCGTTCGATCGTGTTGAAACCTGTCTTGTAGAAATCCTTGAGGTAGGTCGACTGCACGATCGCGACATCGTCGGGGCCGTCGATGAAGAGGTCGCGATAGAGATCATCGGCGCTGTATTTCTCGAACTTCTCCTTCGGCCACAATTTGTCGGCGGGGCTGAGCGCGTTGTGATAGGCGAAGAAGCATTCGATGAACTGCTTGCCGTGAATGTTGCTCTGGTTCGCCGGGCTGCCGTCCCAGAAATGGGTGTGGCCGTCCACGATGAAGATTTCCTTACCCTCAGGCGTTACGAACATGGTTTCCTCCACGTGTTGATTGCTTGCTGGGCGGCGCGCCACGCGCTTGCCGCGCGGGCGCGCCGGAGTGCCGCGGTTCAGATATATTCGAAGACGTCGTCCATGTTGCCGAACAGGATCACGGTGTTGTCATCGACGCGGACCATGCGGCCGTAATGGGTCGAGGTGTTCACCTCGAAGATTTCCGCCGTCATCTCGCGGCCGAGATAATCGCCGATCTCGTCCATCTTGAAGATCAGCTTGCCGTGACCGTCGATACGGATCAGCGCCGGCTGGTAGGTGACGGTGACGCCGGGCTTGTCGCTCATGAATTCGGCGATGGCGCGGGCCTCGACCGAATCGTTCATGGTGACACCGCACTGATCCGAGATCGTCTGCTCGAAGGTGATGTCCTTCATCTGCTTGAAGATGGTCGAATGGGTCGCGTCGCGTGCTGCTGTTGACATGATGTTATCTCCTGTGCGGGGCGTCAGGCGAGGCCGAGTTCGCCGAGGATCTTGCCGATGCGCTCCTGCGACTGCGCCCTGACATCCTGGAACGAGACGGGTTTGGAATGGGGCATCGACCAGATCGGTTGCAGGCCGAGGGCCGCCTTGTCGGCGAGGGCGCGGTGTTTTTCGAGCCAGCCATGGAGAATCGCCCGGTTCTCGCCGCCATGTGTCTCGTCGTTGGCGAGGAGGTAGATGAGGTCGATCGTGTTCGCGAGGTTGCGTTCGTAATCGGCCTCGGCGGCGGAGATCACCGGCGGGGTGACGAAATCGTTGTTGGCGGCGGCGACCTGCATCAGGAAGCCGGAGCGGAACAGCTCGCCCACCAGCGGCTCGAAGACGATGTTGATCGCGAAATACTGTTCGAGATAGTCGCTCGACCCCATGATCGTCTCGACCGCCTCGCGCGTGCCCTGCCAGATCGGGTCTTCGAGCCAGGCGACCTTGCCGAGCTCGTCGTTCCAGCCGGGAATGTCCATGCCGATTTCGGCGAGGTAGAGCGTGATGTCCTGCGCGAGGCGCATCTTGTAGGACGAGTTGGTCAGCGTCGCGTTGTTGATCATCTGCGTGTAGCCATAGCGCTGCGCCTGCATCAGCGAGGTGCCGAGCCCGAATTCGGCATGTTTCCAGGCGCCGAGATGCGTTTGCAGGATGCGCTGCCAGGCCTTGTCGAAATTCGCCGGCGCGCCGGCGCGGCGGGCATTGGCGATCACGCTCTGCACCATGGTCTCGATGCGGGACTGGCGCTGGTAATGCGTGCGCTCCCATTCCTGGTCCGGCGCGCGGAAGGCATGCCAGTTGCTGCTTTTCAGCGCCGTGGCGTCCTTCACATAAGCACCCTTGCCGTTCGCGAAGGAGATGATCCAGTTCTGGATCAGGTAGCGCTCGGGATCGGGCTGGACATCGACCGTGACGTCTTCGTAATGGGTGGCGCGCTTGCCGCGCGGCTCGAAGTAGCGGTAGCGGCGGCTGTCGGAATCCGCGAAGATCGCCGCTCCCGCGGCACCCGATCCGACTGAACTCGACAAGGCTGGCATTGTTTCTCTCCCTGGGTTTCGGTTGGCCCGTGCGGCGCGCGATCAGTGACCGGCGGGTACGGGAACGCTCGAGGATGTGGTGAACCTGTCAAAGAAGACGCGCTCGTTTTCGAAGCCGTTCATGAACAGCACCGGCTGCAGCGCATCGATCATGGGGGGTGGTCCGCAGGCATAGACGTCGCCCTCGCCGTCGATGCCGAGCGCCTTCAGCCTGGCGTCGACACATTCATGCACGAAGCCGCGTTCACCCTCCCAGCCGGCATCGCCGCTCGCGTGCGAGAGAACGGGGATGAATTCCAGCTCCGGGTGGCGGTCCGCAAGCTGCGCGATGCGGTCCAGATGGAACAGATCCTCCCGCGTGCGCGCGCCGTAGAAGAAGTAGACCGGCCGGCTTTCGCCGCTGGCGAAATGGTCGTTCAGGATCGACCAGATCGGCGACATGCCGGAGCCGGCGCCGACCAGGATCAGCGGTCCGGTTCGTCCTTCCCGTCGGAAGCAGGTGCCGTAGGGCCCGGTGAGGGAGACATCGGCGCCGATCCTGATTCCGCCGCTGTCGAGTTCTCCGGAGAATTTTCCTTCGGGATATTTCTTGATGATGAAGGAGAGGCTTTTGGCTTGGTCCGGCGTATTTGCCATGGAAAACGAGCGCGTAATCGTCTCCCCTTTTTCCGTGGTGACGGTAATGTCGACATATTGTCCGGCCCAGAACTTGATCGGGGAGTCGAGGTCGATCGTGATTCCGCGAATGTCGTGCGTCAGCCGCGAAATCTCGCTGATCCGGCCGCTGAAGGTCCGCACCGCGATCGACCGCGACAGAACCTCCTCGTCATAGTTGAGAAGCTCGACCTCCATGTCGGAATAGGCGATCGCGCGGCAGAGCAGGATATGGCCGCTCTCCCGCTCCGTGTCGTTGAGCGCGAAGGTCGAGTACCTGAGCATGTCTACCTCGCCATCCGTCAGGATGCACTTGCAGGCCGAACACTGGCCCTCCTTGCAGCCATGCGGCAGGGCGATGCCCTGGCGGAACGCGGCGTTGAGCACCGTCTCGCCATCCTCGACCTCGAACTCGACCCCGACCGGTTCGAGCCTGACCGTATGCGTACCACCCATCTGGCCGATCTCCCGAAAGTCCATCACGCTCCGGCTGGGTTGCCGGAGATGTCGCGTTGAGAAGGAAGCGGGAGCCGGGGCGAACGGCTCCCGCGAAGTGCGCCGGATCAGTTGAACGGCGTGATCGTGAAGCCCGCGCGATATTCGGCGATATGCTTCGCGCGATCCTCCGGGCTCATCTCCCGCAGCAAGGTGAGCGGCGAGAGCAGGGTGTGGCCGCGCACGTCATCGAGCGTCCACAGTTCGCTGTCCTCAAAGCGCAGATGCGGCTGGGGCACCAGGGTCTTGCCGTCGGAGCGGACGAAGTTGAGATCCTTGATCGCGTCCGCGAGATCCCAGCCGTGATAGACCGTCTCCCACTCGCGCTTGCCGCTGAAGCGGCCCATCGCGGGGGTCGGGCGGCCCTGATATTCGTCGGCGAAGGCCTCGACGGCGGTCCAGCGATCGAGCTCGTGGGCGAAGGTGTGCAGCTTGCCGTCGATTTCGTCGACCACCATGTCCTCGCGGATCAGGCAGGGGACGAGGCAGCTCCAGCAGCGATGCGGATAGACGTAGCCGACATCCTGGTTGAAGGTGATGACCGTCTCGCCGCGATGGCTGAGCTTGTCGTACCACTTCCAGAAATCGCCGAACTTCGCGTACCACCCGGGGTATTTGTGTTCGAACCACTCGAAGTCCGCCTCGCGCTGGGCCTCGATGCGCCAGAAGTTCACCGGCCAGCCGACGGCGAAGAACTGGGCGACGTGGTGGACATAGAGCTTCTCGGTCAGCCGCTTCCACGCGGCCTGGACGTCGTCGTGATGCACCTTGATGCCGTATTTCTCGAGCGGCAGCATGTAGGTGCGGTAGTAATCCTCGAAGATCCAGCGGTGCCACATCTCCGCATAGGATTCCTTCGACTTGTCGCGATTGGTGGTGCCGTATTCGATGAAGGTGCCGATCGCGGCATCGACGATCGCGTGGTTCTGCCAGAAGGCGTAGCGCAGGTCGCGTTCGAGCAGGAGATGGTTGTCCGGCTCCTTGAGGGCGGCCATCAGCATCGAGTGGCCGTTGCCGATATGCCGGCTCTCGTCGGACTGCACCGAGAGGAAGACGGTCGGCAGCGCGTAGTCGCCGTTGCGGGCGGCCTCGGAAGGCATGGCGACGAACAGCGTGTTGGTGAACGCGGTTTCAGCGACGACGGTGAGATACATGCAGGCGGCGGTCATCGTGTCGCCGGTGATGAACCCCTCGCCGAACTGGCGGCCGATCGTGGTCGCGTAGCATTTGCCGAAGGCTTCCTCGGTGATGTCGAAGCCCGCCGGGTCGATGTAGTTCTCCATGTACCATTTCTTGAGGTTCATCTGGATCGTCGAGTGGCGGAACTCGTCGACCATCTGCATGGTGAACCCGGTGCGCAGATCCTCGCCCGGCGCGAGGCGCGCGACCATCGCCATCGAGCGCGCCGCCGAGATTTCCGGGAAGGGGATGATCGCCAGGAACAGCTTCATCCATTCGACCCAGCGCGGCTCGACATTGCGGAACATGTCGCCGCGCAGCGCCGCATCGAGCGCGCCGTAGACGCGGTTGTCCTTCTCTTCCTGCATCGGGAAGTAGGAGCGCAGCACCTGCTTCATCGGATCGCGCGGTGCCTTGGTGATCTTGTAGTCCGTCGGGAAGGTCATCGCTTCCTGGACATAGGTCGGGTTCCACCCGAGGTCGGAAATCTTCCTGGTCGCCTCGCCGACGGATATGCCGCGCTGCGAGGTAATCTTGTTGAGCGTCAAGGACGTCATGTCTTCAAACCTCCACCTTGTTTGCGCCCGGGTCCCCTGACCCCGGCGGAAAGCGGCCACACACGCCGCCGTTCGAGTTGTCGGCGGGATCGAGCCCGCCCAGTGGATCACGGCAAAGGTCTGCGAACGATCCGGTCTGGCAACGACGAAAGCGCGTCGGCCGCCAGCCATGTTTCCTCCGTTCCTTCGTTCTTGTGGCACCGCGCCTGGCGCGATGGGTTTCTTCTGCCCGATGTTCTGCAAGTCGTGTGCCAAGCGGGGCGGGCCGCGCAAAGCCGGCGCCAGGGCCGTTTAGGGCACAGGGCGGCACTGCGCCGGACACATGGGCTGTAAAGAAATCTTACACCTGTAAATGACAGCTGTAATACTGTTGTCATTCCGAACATCTTCGTCTTTTTCTATGAGTTATCAAATTGACTTTGCCGCGGACCGGAAGCTAAGTCTTGGCCCCAGAAGATCGGCGCGGCTCTGCCGGCCGATCGGGCCGAGGAGACGAAGGTGTCCGAAAAGAAGCGGCGAACCCGAAATCCGGCTGCATCCACGTGGAACGAGGACGACGCGGTCGATCAGCTCATGCGGCTGATGTCGCGCGATCTGGTGTTCACCATGACATTTCTCGGCGAGAGCCAGCATAGGATGCAGCGGCATTTCGAGACATTCATCACCGATGCCCTCGCCGCGGCCGGAGTGACTCAGGAGACGCACCCGATGATCCGGCTGTTCATCGAGCGGCATGCCGCCCTGCTGCGGGAATTCGTGTTTGCCGGCGTGGCACTTTCACGGCAGTTCGGGATCGGCGAGATCGAGCGGCTGATCGGCGATGCGTCGTCGCTGCTGCGGATCGATATCTGGGACCAGCTCAGGAGCCATATCGAGATGGCGGAAACCCGGTTCCGCGCCCAGCTTCCCGACCTGCCGCGGCAGCTCGCCGATTTCGAGGCGCCCGCGCCGCCGGAGGCCAGGCCATGAGCGGCGCGATGGCCGAACGGCGGCGGCTGTTGGGCCGCCGCCTCGAACTCGTCGGCGTGATGTGCGGGCTGAATGCCGAGGCATTGCGCGTGTTGCAGAACCTTGCCGCCATCGAGATCGACATCCAGCGGCTGGAGGCCGAGGACGATGGCGATGCGCCGCCGGCGCCGGAGCAGTTGCGCGCCGCCACCGATGAAGCCGCCGCGCTGCGCGATGCGCAGGCCGCGTGCGAGATGCGGATCGAGACGGTGGAGGCGGAGATGTCCGAGATCGACCGGTTGCTGGCGGCGATGACGGACGACTGAACGGAGGAAAGGTGCGATGAACCAGGCTGGCCCGCGAACGCTCACCCTTTTCGATCTGCTCGGACGCGTCTGGCACTGCGGCGCGCCGGCCGGCGCGCTGTGCTTCGGCGGCGATGGCACGGCCGTCGCCTTTGCCTGCGCCGACGGCACGGTGGCGGTGGCGGCGATCGAGGATCCCGAACCGCCGGAGACGCGGATCCGGATCAGCGGCGATGTCGGGCAGGCGACGATCCGCCCGCGCGCGCGACCACCCGCACCGCTTGCCATCTCGCCTTCCCTGCATGACGGCGCGCCGCCGATCGCGGCCGGCGATGGCGGAGGCTTTCTGGCCGGCACGCGGGACGGCGAGATCGTCGTGCTGGGGGCGGACGGCGCGGTGCGCGGCACGCGGGCGCGGATCCACGGCCCGGTGATCGCGCTTGATCATGCGGCTGCGGTGGCGATCACCGCGGTCGCGGGCAGCGACGCGGTGCAGCTGTGCCAGGGCGTGGGTGCGCTATCCGACGAGCTGGCCGACGATGGCGAAGGCGAGATCGTCGGCATCCGCCTCTCGCCCTCCGGACGGCATCTCGCCATTGCGCGGAGCGAGAGCCTGAGCATCGTGGCGATCGACGGCAGCGGCCGGGCGCCAATGGTGTTTGGCCTGCTGTCGCGCCCGCTGTCGCTCGCCTGGCGGGAGGACGAGGCCTGGCTCGCCTGCACGCTGGCCGAGGGCGGGTTCCTGATGATCGATTGCGAGGGCGGACGCAGCGGCACCGTCACCGGGTTTCCGATGGCGACGCGCGATGCCGCCTGGAGCGGGCCGGCCGCGGCGTTCGTGGCATCCGGGGCGTTTCGCGTCGCTGCATGGTCGATGGCGACGCCGCCGCTCGATGGCGACATGACCGGCGCGCTGGTCAGCGGCCGGGCGGGGCTGGTGGCGGTGGAGAGCGTTGCGGCCCATCCGGCGCGGCCGCTCGTCGCGGCGGGTTACGCCAACGGCCAGATCCTGCTCGTCCAGATCGGCGGGCGGGACGAACTGCTCGTGCGCCCCGGCGGCAGCGCGGTGACGGCACTCGGCTGGTCGGCTGACGGGCACCACCTCGCCGCCATCGGGGCGGACGGGATGGTGAGCATCACGGCGTTTCCGGACCGGATGTTCAAATGACCACAGGCGGAGAAAGGGAGACGGACATGCAGGTGCAGATGACCGACGAGGAACGGAGCAAGGACGAGTTCTTCCAGCGCGTTGCCCAGCTTTCGGAAGAGATGGTGGCGCGGCACGGGCGGGAATTCACGATGGGCACGCTTGTGCTCGCCGCGCGCTGGATCGCGGAGAACCGGATCGGCAGCGAGACGGCGCCGTCCTGACGGCGTTTCAGGGGCTCCGCCGGCGATAGAGAATGCACGCGGCGCGCAGCAGCGAGGCGAGATTGTCGATATCGCCGAACCAGTCCTCCGCCTCATCGTGGAGCAGGGCGATCAGACGCGGGACGGAGACGCCTTCCGCCGTGGCGATCTCGCCCAGCGCGTCCCAGAAGACGCGTTCGAGCCGCACGCTGGTCGACCGGCCGGAGAGCCGGACCGAGCGGCTGGTCTGGGCGAAATCCGCAGGGTCGCGGCCTTGCAGAAGATTGCACATCGTTCCTCCCTGCCGCCGCCTTGGTGGCGCCGGCTTCGGGTTCATGACCCGGTTCAGGCACAACCCGTGCAAACGCGGTGCCAGCGCGGCAAGGACAACCGGAACCGAAGGATTTCGTGCCGGACCGGTGATCGGCGCCTGGCGCTCGCTGCTCAGAAACGGAACGATCGTGCGCGGGTTCTGTTCTGCTTCAGGTCAAAGCCGGGCCGCCGCGGAAGCCGCGGGATGGACGGGTTGGGCTGCGGGCGGGACGCCCGTATAACCCGCATCGGAGAAAAGGAGAGACGACGCATGGCCAAAGCGATCCACAGCATGATCCGCGTGCTCGACGAGGCGCGCTCGATCGCGTTCTACGCGCAGGCTTTCGGCCTGGAGATCGCAGATCGGCTCGATTTCGACACGTTCACGCTGGTCTACATGAGCAATGCGGAAAATGATTTTGAACTCGAACTGACGATCAACAAGGGCCGCACCGAACCCTATGCGCTCGGCGATGGCTATGGCCATATCGCCTTCTGCGTCGACGATCTCGACGCCGAGCACGCGCGGTTCGACGCGGCGGGCTGGGCGCCGCGCAAGATCGTCGAGTTCAGGCGCGACGGCACGCTGCTCGCGCGGTTCTTTTTCGTTGCCGATCCGGACGGATATCAGATCGAGGTGCTGCAACGCCACGGCCGCTATCGCTGAGCGGCCGGGGACGGCTCAGCGGAAGGCGCAGCCCGGCTTCATGCCAAGCCGCCGCAGCAGCATGGCGGCGGGGCAGAAGCCGGTGATACCGGCCTGGAACAGGTTGAGCCCCACCAGCGCGGTGAGGACGTAGAACCACGGGCTCACCAGCCAGCCCAGCGCGAGACTGAGCAGCACCATGAAACCCGCGAAGCTGAGAACGGTCTTGTCCACATTCATGACAGCATGTCCCTTGCCCTGGAGCACTTTCCGATCCTGCTGGATCGGATGTCGTGCTCCATCATATTGATAACCTGAGCATCCTTATCCGATCAGATGACGCCATCTGATCGGATGATGCTCTGAACATCACGCCGCCGCCGCGAGGTGGCGGCGCGCGAAATCGACGATCGCCTGAGCGCTCATGGCCCCGGCGCTCTGGCCGATGACCCGACCGCCCCTGAGCAGGAACAGCGCCGGGATGCCGCGCACGCCGAGGCGGGCGGAGATCTCCGGCGCCTCGTCGGCATTGAGCTTGAGCAGCCGGACCTCCGGTTCGAGGATGGTGGCCGCCTGCTCGAATTGCGGCGCCATCATCCGGCACGGTCCGCACCAGGGCGCCCAGACATCGAGCAGGAGGGGAATCCCGTCCCGCTCGGCGTGGCGCTCGAAGCCGGCCTGGTCGACCTCGACGGGATGGCCGTCGAACAGCTTGCGGTGGCAGGCGCCGCATTGCGCGGCCTGCGCCGGGCGCGCCGGCGGGATGCGGTTCACCGCGCCGCAATGCGGACAGACGAGATGGGTTGCGTCAGCCATGGCCCGCGCCTTTCGCCGGCTTGCGGTCGTTGTGGTGAATCTTCGTGATGTTGAGCTGCTTCATCAGGAACCGCTCGTAGAAGGGCTCGCTCTCGCCGGCGCGGATCTTGCGGAGGAAATACTTCTCGAAGGCGACTTTCGCGAGATGCACCCAGGCGCCGGTCGAGGCCCAGTTGACGTCGCGCGGCGGGATCTGCGGCTGGGCGACGAAGGCCACGCCGCCATCGCCGAAATCGGCAAGGCAGACGGCGTTCCACGTCGCCCGCGCGTGCGGCGCCTCGCCGCGCAGCAGCGCGCCGATATTGTGGGCGGTGGCGGTGACCATCGATTCGATCATGAAACCTGTCTTCGGCACGCCGACCGGCACCGGCGTCTTGCCCACCGGCGGGATCGCGACGCAGACGCCGACGCTGAAGACGTTCGGATAGGTCTGGTTGCGCTGGTGCTCGTCGATCAGCACGAAGCCGCGCGGATTGACCAGCCCCTCGATGCCGCGCAGCGCCGGCACGCCGCGAAAGGCGGGCAGGAACATGGTGAAGCGGCTGGGCAGCTCGTGGGTTGCGATCGTCTGGCCGTCCGCGCCGACTTCCTCGGCCACCACCTTTTCGGCATCCACCGCGGCGATCTTCGCGTTGGTGATCCATTTGATGTGGCGGTGGCGCAGCTCGCTCTCCATCAGCGACTTGGTGTCGCCCACGCCATCGAGCCCGAGATGGCCGATATAGGGTTCGGAGGTGACGAAGGTCATCGGCACCTTGCTGCGCAGGCGGCGCTTGCGCAGTTCGCGATCGAGGATGAAGGCGAATTCGTAGGCCGGGCCGAAGCAGGACGCGCCCTGCACCGCGCCGACGACGACCGGCCCCGGATTGGCGCAGAAGCGCTCGAACACCTCGAAAGCGGCGGCGGCGTGGTCGGTCTGGCAGATCGAGACGGTGTTCTGCCCGGGGCCGCAGCCGGGAATCTCGTCGAAGGCGAGTTCGGGGCCGGTGGCGATGATGAGATAATCGTAGGGAATGCTCTCGCCGCCATTGAGCTCGACGCGGTTTTCGGCCGGATGCACGCGGGCGGCGCCCTCGGTGCGGAAGGTGATGTTCTTGCGGCGCGTCACCTTGTCGAGCGAGACCTCGATGTCGGCGCGCTCGCGCCAGCCGACGGCGACCCAGGGGTTGGACGGGGTGAACTGGAACGTGTTCCGCTCGCCGATCAGCGTGATCCTGTCTTCCGGCCGGATCTGTCCCGCGGTTTCGAACGCGGCGAGCGTGCCGCCAAGCCCCGCCCCAAGGACCACAATCTCTGCCATGCTTTCCTGCCTTTCCGAGCGCTCCGGCGAAGGCGGCGCTCCGCCGCGCCCGGAGGGATGTTAATTGGTTTGCGGCGACGCCGGCTTGACCTGGATCAACGCCCGCGCCGGCAGCCGGGAGAAAACTGCGAAAGCGCGGTGCGGCCGGTCGATCCGGCGCCGCCACGTTTGACAATATATGCATATATTCGTATATACGCAAGTATGAAACTGGATATCGACGCGATGAACCTGGCGGCCGACGAGGCCAGCGATCTGCTGAAGTCGCTGGCCAACCGGCACCGCCTGCTCATTCTCTGCCAGCTGCTCGACGGCGAGCGATCGGTGGGCGAGTTGGTCGCGTTCCTGCAGATCCGCGACAGCGCGGTCTCCCAGCACCTCGCGCTGCTGCGCAAGGACGGGCTGGTGACCGCCCGGCGCGAAGGGCAGAGCATCCGGTATTCGATCGCCAGCGCGCCGGCCCGCACGGTGATTTCGGCCCTTGCCGGAATCTATTGTAGCCCGGAGGGCGTCACCTGCGCGGTGCCCGATCCTTCATCGACAACGGAGATTTCGACATGACGACACCTTCCAAGCTGCGCGACCTCGACCCCGCCACCGTGCATGACGACCTGCGCGCCGGCCGCATCCTGCTGGTCGATGTGCGCGAGCCGCAGGAATTCGCGGTGGAGCGCATTCACGGCGCGATGCTGTTTCCGCTCTCCACCTTCGATCCGGCGATGCTGCCGCAGGACCCGGGCAAGCCGATCGTCTTCCAGTGCGGCTCGGGCAAGCGCTCGGCGATGGCGGCGGCGAAGTGCCGCGAGGCCGGCATCGCGGTGAACGCTCATCTCGCCGGCGGCATGATGGCGTGGAAGGCGGCGGGGATGCCGTATGTCTCGCTCGATTCCGCCACCGGCCAGGTGGTCGACCGCCGCTGACCTCCCGCCCGCCGCACCGTCCCCGACAAGGAACGACAGCATGCCCCGCAAGCCATTCCTCCTCTCGCTGCTGCTGCCGCTCCTGCTCCTGTCGGGGATGGCGGCGGGCGCCACAACACCCGTCTCGACCTTTACCGTCGCCGCCCGCATGGTGCCGGACCAGAAGGCCGTGTTCGCCACCGTCGAAAGCCGCAACGTGGTGCCGGCGCGCACGCGGATCGGCGGCACCGTCACCGCGCTTTCGGTGCATGACGGCGACAGCGTGACGGCGGGCCAGGTCATCGCCACCGTGCATGACCAGAAGCTCGAATTGCAGATCAAGGCGCTGGATGCCGAGATTGCGGGGCTGCGGGCCAGCCTCGTCCAGGCGCAGACCGATCTGCGGCGCACCGAGGCGCTGGCGCATAGCGGCGCGGTATCGCGCCAGCAGCTCGACCAGGCGCGGACGGCGGTGGACGTTGCCGCCAGCACGCTCCGCGCGCGGATCGCGCAGCGCGCCGTGGCCGCCCAGCAGCAGGACGAGGGCGCGGTGCTGGCGCCGATCGCCGGGCGGGTGCTGACCGTGCCGGTGACCGACGGCACGGTGGTGCTGCCGGGCGACACGATCGCCACGGTCGCCGAGCAGAACTTCATTCTCCGCCTGCGAATTCCCGAGCGGCACGCGCTGCATCTGAAGGCCGGCGACATGGTGCGGCTGGATGGCGGCGAATTCGGCCTTACCGGCGCGCGGTTCGGCCGCATCACCCTGGTCTATCCGCAGATCGTCGCCGGCGAGGTGCGCGCCGATGCCGAGGTGAAGGGGATCGGCAGCTACTTCGTGGGCGAGCGCGTGCGCGTTTTCGTCCCGGCCGGCGAGCGGCGGACGATCGTGGTGCCGTCAGGCTTCGTCTTCACCCGCTTCGGCCAGGATTACGTGAGGCTGCGGCAGAAGGATGGCAGCGTGATCGACGCGCCGGTGCAGCGGGGGCTGCCGCTGCCGACCCGCGCGATGCCGGACGGGTTGCAGATCCTCGCCGGCCTGGTGCCGGGTGACGTGCTGGTGCGGCCGTGAGGCTCGGCATTTCCGGGCGGCTCGCCCGCGCCTTCATCCGCTCGCCGCTGACGCCGCTGTTCCTGCTCGCGGCGCTGGCGGCCGGGCTGGTCGCCATCACCACCATTCCGCGCGACGAGGACCCGCAGATCCATGTCCCGATGGTGGACGTGATGGTGCAGGCGAACGGGCTCAAGGCGGCGGATGCCGCGGAACTCGTGACCAAGCCGCTCGAGACGATCCTGAAGGCGATTCCGGGCGTCAAGCATATCTACAGCGAGACCCGCGACGACCAGGTTCTGGTCACCGCCCGCTTCAGGGTGGGGACCAACGAGGACGCCGCCGTGGTGCGGGTGAACGACAAGATCCGCGCCAACATGAACCGCATCCCGATCGGCATTCCGCCGCCGCTGGTGGTCGGGCGCGGGATCGACGATGTCGCGATCCTCACCCTCACCCTCGCGCCGAAACCGGGGGCGGCGACGCACTGGACCCAGGGCGCGCTGTCGCAGATCGCGACCAAGCTGCAGGATCAGCTGATCAAGGTGCCGAATGTCGGGCTCAGCTACATCGCCGGGTCGGACCCGATGCAGATCCGTGTCGAACCCGAACCCGACAAGCTGATGCTCTACGGCGTGACACTGCAGCAGCTCGCTTCGCGGGTGGCCGATGCCAACCGCAGCTTCATCGCCGGGCGCGTGTTCGACCATGGCGAGCTGCGCGACGTGGCGGCGGGGCAGACGCTGTTCGGCGTGCCGGATATCGGCCTGCTGCTGATCACCACGCGGGACGGGCGGCCGGTCTATCTGCGGGATGTCGCGCATGTCGTCGTCGGGCCGGCGCCGCTGCAGAGCCATGTCTTCGCCATCACCCATGAGGGCAAGGCCTGGCACACGGCGCCCGCCGTGACGGTGGCGCTGGCCAAGCGCGCGGGCAGCAACGCCGTGGTGGTGGCCGATGACGCGCTGAAGCGGGTGAAGAGCCTCGAGGGGTCGCTCATCCCCTCCGACATCTCGGTGCAGGTGACGCGGGATTACGGGCGCACCGCCAACGAGAAGGCGAACGAGCTGCTGTTCCATCTCGGGCTGGCGACGATTTCGATCGTCGTGCTGATCGCCTTCGCGGTGGGCTGGCGCGAGGCGGTGGTGACGCTGGTGGTGATTCCGACGACCATTCTCGCCACCGTGTTCGCCTCGGAACTGATGGGCTACTCGATCAACCGGGTGAGCCTGTTTGCGCTGATCTTCGCCATCGGCATCCTGGTGGACGATGCGATCGTGGTGGTGGAGAACATCGCAAGGCACTGGGCGATGCCGGGCACGCGCTCGCGCCGGCGGGCGGCGATCGAGGCGGTCGCGGAGGTGGGCAACCCGACCGTCGTCGCGACGCTGACGGTGATCGCCGCGCTGCTGCCGATGCTGTTCGTCTCCGGGCTGATGGGGCCATACATGGCGCCGATCCCGGTGAACGCCTCGGCGGCGATGGCGTTCTCGTTCTTCGTCGCGATGATCATCGCCCCGTGGCTGATGTACAAGCTGGCCGGGCGGGACCGGTTCGCCGAGGAAGACAGGGCGGGAGAAATCGAGTTCCTCGAACTGACGACCCCTGCCCTCGCCCATGAGGCGGGTGCTGCGGCGGCGCATCCGGACCGGCTCGGGCGGCTCTACCGCGCCGTTGCCGCACCGATCCTGCGCACGCGGCGCCGGGCCGGGTTGTTTCTCGCCCTGGTCGGCATCGCCACGATCGCCGCCTGCGCGATGTTTTACACCGAGGCGGTGACGGTGAAGCTGCTGCCGTTCGACAACAAGTCGAGCCTGAACGTGCTGCTCGACCTGCCCGCCGGCAGCACCGTGCAGCAGACCGAGCAGACGCTGTTCGCCGCGGCGCGGATCGCCGAGACGATGCCCGAGGTGCGGGCCCTGCAGGTGTATGCCGGCACGCCGCAGCCCTTCGACTTCAACGGGCTGGTGCGGCATTACTACCTGCGCGACCAGCCCTGGCAGGGCGACCTGCATGTGATGCTGACGCCGAAGGGCGACCGCTCGCAGCAGAGCCACCAGATCGCGGGCGAGCTGCGCCGGCGCCTGCTGAAACGTCTGCCCCTGCCGCATGGGGCGGTGCTGAAAGTGGTCGAGGCGCCGCCGGGTCCTCCGGTGCTCGCCACCCTGCTCGCCGAGATCTACGGCCCGAACGAGGCGACGCGCCTTGCCGTGGCGCGGGAGGTGAAGAAGCTGTTCAGGAAGGTGCCCTATATCGTCGATATCGACGATTCCTGGGGGCATCGGCAGAAGCAGCTGGATATCGCGATCGACCAGGACCGGCTGGAATATTTCGGCGTGCGGCAGGCCGATGTCTATGACACGATCCAGGACCTCTTCGGCGGCATGAAGGTCGGCTATTCCTATCGCGGCGAGAACCGGCTGCCGATCGAGATCGCGATCGGCCTGCCCAACCACGCGCTCGACTGGAGCCAGCAACTGGCGGACACGCCGGTGCCGGCCAATGCGGTGCCGGCGGACAAGTCGGTCGTCGAACTCGGGCAGGTGGTGCACGTGACGCGCACGGAGGGATCGCGCGTGCTCTACCGGCGCGACGGGCATTTCGCCGACATGGTCACCGCCGAGCTGGACGGGAAGTTCGAGGCGCCGATCTATGCGATGTTCGCGGTGGACAAGCTGATCAACCAGCATGACTGGGGCAAGCTGCCGAAACCGACAATCAGCTTCCGCGGCCAGCCGGCGAGCGAGGCGCACCCGACCCTGCTGTGGGACGGCGAGTGGGAGATCACCTATGTCACGTTCCGCGACATGGGGGCGGCGTTCCTCGTCGCGCTGCTCGGCATCTACGTGCTGGTGGTCGCGCAGTTCCGCAGCTTCAAGGTGCCGCTGCTGGTGCTCACCCCGGTGCCGCTGACGCTGATCGGCATCATGCCCGGGCACTGGCTGCTGCACGCGCAGTTCACCGCCACCTCGATGATCGGCTTCATCGCGCTGGCCGGCATCATCGTGCGGAACTCGATCCTGCTGGTGGACTTCATCCGCCACGGCGCGCGGCCGGGGCTGACGCTGCGCGAGGTGCTGCTGGAGGCCGGCGCCATCCGCTTCCGGCCGATCCTGCTGACCGCGCTCGCGGCGATGATCGGCGCATCGACGATCCTGCTCGACCCGATCTTCCAGGGCCTGGCGATCTCGCTGCTGTTCGGCCTTGCCTCGTCCACCCTGCTGACGGTGCTGGTGATCCCGGCGATCTACGTGGTGCTGCGCGACCCCGACCGGATCGTTTCCTGACCCGGCCCTGACCCCGCCGCCCGGCACGCACGGCTGCGTGCCGGGCGCATTCCTGCTCCGAGCAAAATGCGAATCGGCATGGCCTGTCGATTATTTATGATGCCTGAAACGCAGGAGATGATGTTTCAGACATGATTTCTTCCGGCCAGTTGAAGGCGGCGCGCGCCCTGCTCGGCATCGACCAGCGGGATCTGGCGGAATTGTCCGGCCTGTCGCTGCCGACCATCCAGCGGATGGAGGCGAGCGAGGGGGTGATCCGCGGCAATGTCGATTCGCTGATGAAGCTGCTGGACGCGCTGGACCGGGCGGGGATCGTGGTGATCCGGCCGGGCGATGTTTCGGATGCCAGCGGCGGGCGCGGCGTGCGCCTCAAGAGCGGGACGTGACGGCGGCACTGCTGCTCTGCGCCCTGGCCTGGCTCGCGCTCGGCGCGGCCGGCGCAGCACTTTCCCGCCGCGATGCCGGGCGCATCGTGGTCTATGGCGGGTCGCTCGCCGTGTCCCTGATCGCGCTTGGCGTGGCCTTCGCATCGCTTGGCGGCGGAGCGCCAGGCATCACCCTGCCGCTCGGCCTGCCGGGAATCGGCATGCGGTTCGCCGTCGATCCGATGTCGGCCGCGTTCCTCGTGCTGGTCGATCTCGGCGGTGCGGCCGCCAGCCTGTATGCGCTCGGCTACGGGCGGCACGAGGCGGAGCCCTGGCGGGTGCTGCCCTTCTACCCGGTGTTCCTCGCGGCGATGAACCTGGTGGTGATCGCCGCGGACGCCTACGGGTTCCTGCTGTTCTGGGAGCTGATGTCGCTCGCCTCCTGGGCGCTGGTGATGGCGGACCATACGCGGGCGGAGACGAGGCTGGCGGGGTTCGTCTATCTGTTGATGGCGAGCGCGGGCACGCTGATGCTGCTGCTCGCCTTCGGCCTGCTCGCGGGACCGCACGGGACATACGGATTCGCCTCCATCGCGGCGGCGCACCGGGCGCAATGGACAGGGGCGGTCGCGATGCTGCTGGCGCTGCTCGGCGCCGGCTCCAAGGCGGGGCTGATGCCGCTGCATGTCTGGCTGCCGCGCGCGCATCCCGCCGCACCGAGCCATGTCTCGGCGCTGATGAGCGGGGTGATGACGAAGGTGGCGGTCTACGCCTTCATCCGCATCGCCTTCGATCTCGCCGGCCCGGCCGCCTGGTGGTGGGGGCTCGTGGTGCTGGCGGCAGGTGCCGTTTCCGCCGTGCTCGGCGTGCTGCAGGCGCTGCTGGAAGACGATGTGAAGACCGTGCTCGCCTACAGCACGATCGAGAATATCGGGCTGATCTTCGCCGGGCTCGGCCTCGCCCTCGCCTTCCGGGCCGACGGCCTGGCGCTGGCCGCGAGCCTCGCGCTCACCGCCGCCCTGTTCCACGCCTTCAACCACATGCTGTTCAAGAGCACGCTGTTCTTCGGCGCCGGCGCGATCCAGCACGGCGCCGGCACCCGGCGGCTTTCGGAACTTGGCGGGCTGATCCACCGGATGCAGATCAGCGCGGTGCCGATGCTGGTCGCGGCGATGGCGATCGCGGCGCTACCGCCGCTGAACGGGTTCGCCTCGGAATGGCTGCTGTTGCAGGCGGTGCTGCTCAGCCCGTCGCTGCCGCAATTCGGGCTCAAGCTCGCGGTGCCGGCGGCGGGCGCGCTGCTGGCGCTGGCCGCGGCCTTTGCCAGCGCCTGCCTCGTCCGGCTCTACGGCATGGCCTATCTTGGCCGGCCGCGCAGCGCGGCCGCTGCAAGCGCGCATGAGGCCGACGGGATCTCGCGCGCCGCGATGATCGGGCTCGCTTCACTCTGCCTCGTGTTCGGGCTGATGCCGGCGCTGGTGCTCGGCCATCTTGCGCCGGTGGCAAGGGAACTGGTCGGGATATCGCTGCCGGGGCGGCCGGGCTGGAGCGCGCTCACCCTGCTGCCGGTGCCGGCGCGGCAGAGTTCCTACGATCCGCTGCTGATCGCGCTGTTCATCGCGCTGACCGGCAGCCTCGCGGCGCTGGGGCTGCACCGCTTCGGCTCGCGCGCCCTGCGCCGGGCGGTGCCCTGGGGATGCGGCTTTCTCACCGAGGGCAGGGCGGCGCTGCCGGCGGGGACGCAATATTCGCCCGCGGGATTCAGCCAGCCGATCCGCCGCGTGTTCGCCACATCGCTGTTCCGCGCCCGCGACGAGGTGGCGATGCCACCGCCGGGGATGGCCGCGCCGGCGCGCTTCGCCAGCCGCATCACCGATCCGGCATGGGATGGCGGCGCGCTGGCGCTCGCCGCACTGGTCAACCGCGCCGCCGACCGCGCCAACCGGCTGCAGTTCCTGACCATACGGCGCTATCTCGCGATGGTGTTCGTGACGCTGCTGATCCTGCTCGCGACGGTGGCGTTATGGGCCTGATCGTGCATCTTGCCCTGCAGGCGCTGGAAATGGCGATCGCGCTGGCGGCGGCGCCACTGCTCACCGGCTTCGTGCGCAAGGTCAAGGCGCGGTTGCAGCGCCGCGCCGGGCCGCCGCTGCTGCAAGTTTATCGTGATCTCGCCCGGCTGGTGGCGAAGGAGGCGGTGGTGCCCGAGGCATCATCGTGGCTGTTCCGCGTCTCCCCTTACGTGATCTTCGCCGCCACCTGGGTCGCCGCGGCGCTGGTGCCGGAATTCGCGACCAATCTGCAATTCTCCTGGTCGGGCGACCTGATCGTGATCGCAGCCCTGCTCGGCAGCGCCCGCTTCTTCCAGATGCTGGCGGCGCTTGATTCCGGCACCGCCTTCGGCGGCATCGGCGCGAGCCGGGAGGCGATGCTCGCCTCGCTCGCCGAGCCGGCGATGCTGATGATCGTCTTCACCGTCGCGCTCGTCGCCGGCACCAGCCAGCTCTCGGCGATCGCCACCTTCATGCATTCCGGCGCCGAGGGGCTCAGGCTGTCGCTCGCGCTCGGCCTGGTCGCGCTGGTGATGGTGGGGCTGACCGAGACCGGGCGCTTCCCGGTCGACAATCCGGCGACGCATCTCGAACTGACCATGGTGCACGAGGCGATGGTGCTGGAATATTCCGGCCGGCACCTGGCACTGATCGAGCTGGCCGGGGCGATGCGGCTGCTGCTCTACATGTCGCTGATCGCCTGCATCTTCGCGCCGTTCGGCATCGCGCCGCCGGGGGCCGGGCCCGCTTCCCTCGCGCTCGGGCTTCTGAGCTATGCCGGCAAGCTCGGCGCCGGCGCGGTGGCGCTGGCAGGGTTCGAGACGACGATCGCCAAGATGCGGGTCTTCCGGATTCCGAATTTCGTCGGCGCAGCACTGATGCTCGGCCTGCTCGGCACGCTGCTGCTGTTCATGTCGGCCTCGCTATGACCCTGATGCTCGCCCCCTTTACGCCCGGCGCAACCGCCTTCGGCCTTGCCCATGTGCTCGCCGGCGCGCTGGTACTGGTCAGCCTGATGATGCTGTATCAGGACCGGCTGCCGGCGCTGGTCAATGTGCTGGCGCTGCACGCCGCCCTGCTCGGTGTGGCGGTCGGCTGGCAGGCCTGGCTGCAGCGGGCGCCGGAACTCTACATCACCGCGGCGATCGCGATCGGGTTCAAGGCGGTGGCGATCCCGCTCGCGCTGCACCGCATCATCGAGCGGCTCGACATCCATCGCGAGGTCGAGACGGTGGGCGGGATCAGCCTGACGATGCTGGCCGGGATCGGGCTCGTCGCGCTGTCGCTGCTGGTGATGCTGCGCACCGCCGCCCAGGCCAACGCGCTGGCGCGGGAGGATCTGGCTCTCGCGCTGTCGGTCATCCTGATCGGCATGCTGATGATGGTGACGCGGCGCAACGCGGTGAGCCAGATCGCGGGATTCATGATGCTGGAGAACGGGCTGATCCTCGCCGCCGCGGGGGCGCAGGGCATGCCGCTGGTGGTGGAGATCAGCGTCGCCTTCTCGATCCTGATCGCCTTCATCGTGATCGGCGTGTTTCTCTTCCGCATCCGCGAGCGGTTCGACACGGTGGACAGCGCCGCACTGGACGCGTTCCGCGGAGAGCTGCGATGACGGGCGCTGCCTTCGCCGCGGTGATCGCCACCCTCGCCATTCCGGCCGGTGCCATGCTGCTGCTCGCCTTCGTGCCGTCGTGGCGGCTGGCGGCGCGGCTGAACGCGCTGGCGAGTTGCGCGACGGTGGCCGCCGCCGCCGTGCTGCTGTTCCACCGGCCGGCGCCGGACGGGCTGTTTCTCGTGGATGGGCTGAACATCGCCTTCCTGCTGCTGAACGGGCTGGTCGGGTTCACCACCAGCCTGTTCAGCGCGAGCTATATCGGCCACGAGATCGGCACCGGCCGCCTCGCGCCGCATCACCTGCGGCTCTACCACGCGATGTACCAGGCGATGATGCTCGGCATGAATCTCGCGCTGGTCAGCAACAATCTCGGGCTGATGTGGTTCGGCGTCGAACTCGCCACGCTGTCGACGGTGATGATGGTGGGGATCTACCGCACCCCGGCGGCGATCGAGGCGTCGTGGAAATATCTCATCCTCGGCAGCGTCGGCATCGCGCTCGCGCTGTTCGGCACGATCCTGGTCTATCTCGCGGCCCAGCCGGCGCTCGGCGGCGGGATGAAGGCGATGCAATGGACCGGCCTGCTCCGCCATGCCGCCGCACTCGACCCGGCCCTGCTCGATGTCGGATTCGTGTTCCTGCTGATCGGCTATGGCACCAAGGCCGGGCTGGTGCCGATGCACGCCTGGCTGCCGGACGCCCATGCCGAGGGGCCGACGCCGATTTCGGCCGTGCTGTCCGGCCTGCTGCTGAATGTGGCGCTCTATGCGCTGCTGCGCTTCAAGATCCTGCTCGCGGCGAGCCATGCCAGCATCGCCGCCGGGACGCTGATGGAGGGTTTCGGCCTCGCCACGCTGTTCTTCGCCGCGATCATGCTCTACCGGCGGCGGGACATCAAACGCCTGTTCGCCTATTCCTCGATCGAGCACATGGGCATCATCACCTTCGCCTTCGGCATTGGCGGGCCGATCGGCAATCTCGCCGGGCTGTTGCAGATGGCGATGCACAGCCTGACCAAGTCGGCGATTTTTTTCGCGGTCGGGCATGTGGCGCAGGCCAAGGGGACGCAGAAGATCGCCGAGATCAGCGGGCTGACGGCGAGCCATCCCTTTCTCGGCTGGACGCTCGTGGCGGGCATCGCGGCGATCGCGGGCCTGCCGCCCTTCGGCATCTTCACCTCGGAATTCCTGCTGATCACCTCGACCTTCGCCCGCGCCCCGCTGCTCGCGGTGCTGCTCGGCCTCGGCATCCTGCTTGCCTTCGGCGCGCTGCTGCTGCGGATGACCGGGCTGTGTTTCGGCGCGCCGAGCCCGGGCAACGCGCCGAGTTCCGCCGCGGCGACCCCGCTGCTGCTGCATCTCGGCCTCGTGCTTGCCGTCGGCATCGCGCTGCCGGGATTTCTGTATGACTGGTTCGCCCATGCCGCCGCCCTGCTCGGCTGACGCGCCGCCGATGGTCGACGCCGCCGGATGGCGCGCGGCAGGTGCTGCACTCGCTTCGGGGGAGCGCGTGCTGGTCGCGCTCTGGGCGGCGCGGGATGATGCGGGGGCGCGCGTTCATCTGGCGACACGACGGCCCAACGGGAGCGATCTCGCGGTGATCGCCCTGCGCGCGGAGGACGGTTCCTATCCGTCGATCGGGCGGTATCATCCGGGGGCGATCCTGATGGAGCGGGCCTTGCAGGATGCGAGCGGGCTCCGCGCCGAGGGATTGCCCGATCCGCGCCCCTGGCTCGACCATGAGCGGGACTTCGCCTTCCTGCCCGCCGAGGGCGAGGGGCTGCACCGGATACCGGTGGGGCCGATCCATGCCGGGACGATCGAGCCGGGCCATTTCCGCTTCACGGTGAACGGCGAGACGATCGTGCGGCTGGAGGCGCGGCTCGGCTACACGCACAAGGGCACGCTCGGGCTGATGCGGGGAGCGACACCGGATGCGGCGTCGCGTCTCGCCGGGCGGGTTTCGGGCGATTCGACCGTGGCCTATGCGTGGGCCTTTGCCCGCGCGGTCGAGGCGGCACTCGGGGTTGTCGTGCCGAAGCGGGCGTCAGTGCTGCGCGGGGTGATGGCCGAGCTCGAACGCCTCGCCAATCATGCCGGCGATTTCGGCGCGATTTGCAACGATGCCGGGTTCCCGCTGATCAACGCCCATGCCGGCGCGCTGCGCGAGACGATCCTGCGCCAAGCCGAGGCCTGCTTCGGCCACCGGCTGATGATGGACCGGATCGTCCCCGGCGGGGTTGCCGCCGATATGGCGCCGGCTTCCGCCGCCTCCCTGCTTGCCGAATTGCCGTCCTGGCGCGGGCGGTTCGAGCGACTGGTCGAACTCTATGGCAAGACCGCCTCGTTGCAGGACCGGGTGGTCGGCGCCGGAAGACTCGCCCCCGACCTTGCCCGCCGCCTCGGCTGCGGCGGCTATGTCGGCCGCGCCGCGGGGCAGGATTTCGACGCCCGGCGCGATGCGCCCTACCCGCCCTATGACCGCCATGCGCCCGACGTGCCCGCGCTTGCGGCCGGCGATGTCGATGCGCGGGTGCGGATCCGGATCGCCGAGATCCGCGCCAGCGTCGCGCTGATCGGCGCGTTGCTCGGCGATCTGCCGGAGGGCGACATTCGCGCCTCACTGCCGGAGAACGGTGGCGAGGCGTTCGGCTGCGCGCTGGTGGAAGGGTTCAGGGGCGATGTCTTCGCCGCGGTGCGGCTGCGCGGCGCGGTGGTGGCGGATGCGTTCCTGCGCGATCCGTCGTGGTTTTTCTGGCCGGCGCTGGAAGCGGCGATCGAGGGCAACATCGTCGCCGACTTCCCGCTCTGCAACAAGAGCTTCAACGCCGCCTATTCGGGGTGCGACCTGTAATGCGCAGAACCCTCTTCGAAAGCCTCCATCGCGGCACGATGACCGAACCGGCCCCGCCGCGCGACGCCGAAACCGCCGCGCTGGTCGCGGAACTCGACCGGGCGGCGTTGCGGCGGCTCGGCCGGTCGCTGGCGATCCGCGCGGTGGATGCGGGATCGTGCAATGGCTGCGAGCTCGAAATCATCGCCCTCGGCAACGTGCTTTACGATCTCGAACGGTTCGGGCTGAAACTGGTCGCTTCGCCGCGCCATGCGGATGTGCTGCTGGTGACCGGCCCGATGACGCGGAACATGAGTGCCGCGACGCGGCTGGCCTACGAGGCGATGCCGGCGCCGAAATTCGTCGTTGCCGTGGGCGATTGCGGGCGCGATGGCGGGGTGTTCGCGGCGAGCCCGCATTGCCTCGGGGGCACGGCGTCGGTCCTGCCGGTCACGCTCACGATTCCGGGCTGCCCGCCGACGCCGGCCGCGCTGTTGCGCGGGCTGATCGGCCTGCTGGGGTAGCGGTTCGGCGACGGCGCGGCAGGCGTTTCAGCCGTGGCCGCCGGTCTCGATCGAAAGCAGGTCCTGCATGTCGGTCGCGTGCTCGCTTTCCTCTTCGAGGATGTTGGTGAGCATCAGCGCGGTGACCGGGTCGTGCGGCTCGAAATGGTCGATCATCCGGCGGTAGAGGCCGATCACCTCGCGCTCGGCGGCGAGGTTCTGTTCGACGAGGCCGGCGAGATCCGCCCTGGTGCCGAATTCGCCGAAGCGGGTTTCGAGCCCGTGCGGGGAGAAATCCGGCGTGCCGCCGAGTTCGCGGATGCGCTGCGCGATGGCGACCATGTGGCGGCGCTCGTCATTCGCCTGTTCCTGGAACTCGGCGCCGATGCGCGGCTGTTTCAGCCCGGCGAGCGAGACCGACATCATGGTGTAGCGCCAGACGCAGAGGATTTCGGCCGTGAGCGCGCTTTGCAGGAGAACGAGCGCGGGATCGGCGCCCTCCGACTCCTCATCGAGCAGCGCGCCGTGCATCCGCGCCGAGATGGCGCGCACATCCCTCAGGAACGCGTTCGGCGCTGCGCTTTCGACCTGGTCCATCACGCTGTCCACTCCGCTGATCGCCGCTTCGATATGGCGCCCTTATGATGACAGAATCGGGACGCCAACTCAACGCGCGCCACGGCGGCCGCGCGCAAGTTCGGTGACGATGCCATGCAGCGTGCGCAATTCCTGTTCCGTCACCTCGCCGCGCTGGAAGAAGTGGCGGATGTTGCGCACCATGCCGGGCCGTTTCTGCTCGTTGCGCAGGAACCCGGCCTCGTCGCATTCGGCGATCAGGTGGGTGAGGAAGTTTTCCAGCTCGCCCTTGGTCGCGACATGGGTCTTGTGGGTCTGCAGCGTGCGGACCGGCGCGGCCTCGCCGGCGATCCACCATTCATAGGCCATCACCATCACCGCCTGGGCGAGGTTGAGGGACATGAAGCGCGGGTTGAGCGGGTAGCGGATCAGGCTGTCGGCGCAGGCGATGTCGTCATTGTCGAGGCCGGCGCGCTCGGGGCCGAACAGGATGCCGCATTTCAGGCCGCGAGCGCCGATCTCGCGCAGTTCGGCGGCGGCACCGCGGGCGGTGAGCAGCGGCTTGACGATGTGGCGCGGGCGCGGACAGGTGGCGAAGACGCGGTGCAGGTCGGCCACCGCGTCGGCCACCGTGTCATGCACCGTCGCGGCTTCGAGGATGCGGTAGGCGCCGGAGGCGGTGCGCATCGCCCGGTCCTGCGGCCAGCCATCGCGCGGAGCGACGAGGCGGAGATGGAACAGCCCGCCATTGCCCATTGCCCGCGCGACCGAGCCGATATTCTCGGCAAGCTGCGGGCGGACCAGGATGATGACGGGGGACGGGTCGATCGGCGCGAGATCAGCGCCTTCATCGCGCCCGGTCATGCGCGCCGCCAGGTGGTGCCGCCGGGACCGTCCTCGAGCAGGATGCCGGCGGCGGCGAGTTCGGCGCGGATCGCGTCGGCGCGGGCGAAATCCTTGTTCCTCCGCGCGGCCAGACGCTCGGCGATCAGCGCGTCGATCCGCGCATCGTCGGTCGCCTCACCGCGGAACCACTGGTCGGCAGTGTGATTGAAGATGCCGATCAGCATGCCGGCGGCGCGCAGGCCGGCGGCGCTGGCGGCATCGCCCTGCATCGCCGCATCGGCCAGCGCGTGGAGTTCGGCAATCGCGCCGGGGGTGTTCAGGTCATCCGCCAGGGCCTCGATGAAGGCGGCGGGCGGTGTGGCGGCGGACGCGGGGTCGGCATGCTTTTCCAGTGCGCGGTAGAACCGGTCGAGCTCCCGCTTCGCTTCGGCCAGCGCGGCGGTGGAGAAGTCAAGCACGCCGCGATAATGCGTCTTGAGCAGCAGGAAGCGCACCGCCTCGCCCGGCGCCTCGCCCAGCACGTCCTGCACGGTGCGGAAATTGCCGAGGGATTTCGACATTTTCTGCCCGTTCACCTGCAACATGCCGGCATGCACCCAGACGCGGGCGAACTCCGAGCCGGGAAAGGCGCAGCAGGACTGGGCGATCTCGTTCTCATGATGCGGGAAGATCAGGTCGGCGCCGCCGCCATGGATGTCGATCGTCTCGCCGAGGGTGGCGTGGATCATCGCCGAGCATTCGATGTGCCAGCCCGGCCGGCCGCGGCCCCAGGGGCTGTCCCAGCCCGGCAGGTCGGGCGGCGAGGGTTTCCAGAGCACGAAATCGCCCGGATCGCGCTTGTAGGTGGCGACGTCCACCCGCGCGCCGGCCAGCAGTTCCTCGGGCGAGCGGCCGGAAAACTTGCCGTATTGCGCATCGGTCGCGACGGCGAACAGGACATGGCCCTCGGCGGCATAGGCGTGGCCGCGGGCGATCAGGCGCTCGATGAGGGCGATGATGTCGCCGATATGCCCGGTGGCGCGCGGCTCGATATCGGGCGGGGCGCAGTACAGGGCGGCCATGTCCTCGTGGAACCAGCTTGTCGTCCGCGCGGTGATCTCGCCGATCGTCTCGCCGGTTTCGGCGGCGCGGGCGTTGATCTTGTCATCGATGTCGGTGATGTTCCGCACATAGGTGACGCGCGGGAACAGGTGGCGCAGCAGGCGGACCAGCGTGTCGAACACCACCACCGTGCGCGCATTGCCGAGATGCGCGCGGTCATAGACCGTGGGACCGCAGACATAGAGCTTCACATGCGCGGGGTCGGCGGGGGCGAAGGGCTCGCGCCGGCGTGTTTTCGTGTTGTGCAGCTTGATCTGGATCATGGCCGCGGATTTCCTCTCCGGGCAAGCGGAAGTCAACCGGCGCGTTGACGCAGAGCCATGGAACGGTCGGCGCGTTGACAGGACCTGTGAGGTCCTGTATTCACCATGACCATCAGTTGAGAATAATTCTCATTCTCAATTAACCCGGAGACCGCTCTTGTCGCAAACCGCCGTGTCACCGCGTTCCCGTCGTTCGCGCCTGCCCTTCCTCGCCGTGCTCGGCCCTGGCATCGTCGTCATGCTCGCGGATACCGAGGTGGGCAGCATCATCACGGCGTCGCAATCCGGCGTGGCTTGGGGCTATCGGCTGCTGCTGCTGCAGTTCATCCTGATTCCCATTCTCTTTGTGGTTCAGGAACTCACCGTCCGGCTCGGCATCTTCACCGGCAAGGGCCATGGCGAACTGATCCGCGACACGTTCGGCAAGGGCTGGGCCTGGCTTTCGGCCGGGGGCCTCGCGGTTGCCACCGTCGGCGCGCTGCTCTCGGAATTCTCCGGTGTGGCCGGCGTGGGCGAGCTTTATGGCATCCCCCGCGCGGTGACGCTGACGCTCGCCGTCGTGTTCCTGCTCGTGGTCGCGTTCACCGGCTCCTATCGCCGGGTCGAGCGGGTGGCGATCGCCTTGGGCCTGTTCGAGCTGGTGTTCTTCGTCATCGCCTTCGTCTCGCGGCCGGATGTCGACCAGATCGCCGCGCAGACCTTCCAGCCGGCGCTGGGCAATCCAGGTTATCTCTACCTCGTCGCCGCCAATATCGGCGCCGTGATCATGCCGTGGATGATCTTCTACCAGCAATCGGCGGTGGCGGATAAGCGGCTGACGCCGGCGGATTTCAAGTATGCGCGCTGGGATACCGCGATCGGCGCGGTGGTCACCCAGCTCGTCATGGCGGCGGTGCTGATCTCGACCGCCGCGACGATCGGCCGGCACAACCCCAATGCCAGCCTCGACACGGTGGGCGACATCACCGCGGCCCTCACCCCCTATCTCGGCGTCGCGATGGGCAAGCTGGTGTTCGGCGCCGGCGTGCTCGGCGCCGGGCTGGTGGCGGCCATCGTCGCCTCGCTCGCGCTGGCCTGGGGACTTGGCGAGGTGGCGGGGTATCGCCGCTCGCTGGAGGATCACCCGCTGCGCGCAAGGTGGTTCTACGGCGTCTATGCCGCCTGCCTGATCCTCGGCGCAGTGCTGGTCGGCGTAGTGCCGAACCTCGTGATCCTGAACATCGCCGTCGAGGTGATGAACGCGCTGCTGCTGCCGCTGGTGCTCGGCTTCCTGGTGATGCTCGGCCTCAAGGCGCTGCCGCCGCAGGTGCGGCTGCGGGGCTGGTATGCCGGGCTTGCCATCGCGATGTCGGCGGTCACCGCGGGGCTTGGCGTCTATGGCGGGCTGTCCGGGGCCGGCCTGTTCTGATCCTGCCCGCCCTTTCTTGACAGCCGCCGCCCCGGCTTCTCAAATCGCCGCCAGAAAAACGGGGGCGGCGATGACACTGGATCCGGATCTGGCGGCAAGGCTGATGGACGCCGTGGATGCCGGGTTCGACGAGCAGGTCGCCTTCACCCAGGCGCTGGTGCGCTTTCCCTCCACCCGCGGCGCCGAGGCGCCGATCCAGGATTTCGTCCATCGCGCGCTGCGAGACCGCTTCTACGCGATGGACCGCTTCACCATGGACCGCGACGCGCTGGCGCGGCATGCGGGTGCGGGCCGGATTTCGGCCGAGCATTCCGACGCGCCGATCGTGATCGGCACCCATCGCCCGCGGCGCGACACCGGCCGCTCGCTGATCCTGCAGGCGCATGTCGACGTCGTGCCGACGGGCCCGGCGGAGATGTGGCGGCATCCGCCCTTCGAGCCGGTGATCGCGGAGGGGTGGATGCACGGGCGGGGCGCGGCCGACATGAAGGCCGGCCACGCCGCCAACATCTTCGCGCTCGACGCGCTGCGCCGCGCCGGGTTCCAGCCGGCCGGAACCGTGCATGTCGAATCGGTGGTGGAGGAGGAGTCGACCGGCAACGGCGCGCTGATGACGCATCTGCGCGGCTATCGGGCCGATGCCGCGCTGATTCCCGAACCGCAGGACGAACGCCTGGTGCGCGCCAATGTCGGCGTGCTCTGGTTCGAGATCGAGGTGCGCGGCGCGCCGGCGCATGTCCGCGCCATGGCGGAGGGCGCGAACGCGATCGATGCCGCGTATCGCATCATCGCCGATCTGCGCGGGCTGGAGGCGGAGTGGAACGCGCGCAAGGGCGGGCATCCGCATTTCGCCGCCGAGCCGCACCCGATCAATCTCAATCTCGGCCGGATCGAGGGTGGGGACTGGGCCTCCTCGGTGCCGAGCCGATGCCGGCTTTCCTGCCGGATCTCGCTCTATCCGGGCACGCGGGCGGGCGATGCCGCGCGCGAGATCGAGGCGCGGATCGCCGCCTTCGCCGCGACGGACCCGATGCTCGCAGCCAACCCGCCGCGCGTCAGCTTCAACGGCTTCTTCGCCGAGGGCTACGTGCTGGAGCCGGGATCGGCGGCGGAGGCGGCGCTGGCCGACGCCCATGCGGCGGCGACCGGCGCGCCGCTCGGCACGATGATGACCGGCGCCTATCTCGATGCGCGGGTGCATGCGCTTTACGACCGGATTCCGGCGCTGTGCTACGGCCCGGTCTCGCGTGGGATTCACGGGATCGACGAGGCGGTGGACCTCGCCTCGGTGCGGCGGGTGACGAAGGCGATCGCGCTGTTCGTCGCGCAATGGTGCGGATTGGAGCCGGGCTGAACCGGCGGAGACGACAGGAGCGATAATGACCGAACTCTGGCAACTCACCGCATCCGACCTCGCCGCGCGCATCCGCCGACGCGAGGTTTCGGCGCGCGAGGCGGCCGCCGCCGCGCTCGCCCGGCTGGACGAGGTGAACCCGGCGATCAACGCCGTGATCGACCATCGCCCGGAACGGGCGCTGGCCGCCGCCGGGCGGATCGACGCGGCACTCGCCCGCGGCGATGATCCGGGCCCGCTCGCCGGCGTTCCCGTCACGGTGAAGGTGAATATCGACCAGAAGGGATTCGCCACCACCAACGGAATCCGCCTGCAGATGGATCTCGTTGCCCAGAGCAACAGTCCGGTGGTCGACAACCTGGAACGCGCGGGGGCGGTCATCATCGGCCGCACCAATACCCCCGCCTTCTCGATGCGCTGGTTCACGACCAACCAGTTGCACGGTGACACACGAAATCCGCACGATCCGGCGCTGACGCCCGGCGGCTCGTCCGGCGGGGCGGCGGCGGCGGTTGCGAGCGGGATCGGCGCCTTCGCCCACGGCACCGACATTGCCGGCTCGATCCGCTACCCGGCCTATGCCTGTGGCCTGCACGGGTTGCGGCCGAGCATCGGCCGTGTCGCGGCGTTCAACGCCTCGGGGCCCGAGCGCGGCATCGGCGCGCAGATTACCGCCGTCTCCGGCCCGATCGGGCGCAGCATGGCGGATCTGCGCCTCGCCGTCGCGGCGATGGCCCAACCCGACCCGAGCCCGGAGGGCCCACGCGACCCGTGGTGGTGCCCGGCGCCGCTCGACGGGCCGGATTTGCCGCGGCGGGCGGCACTCTGCCTGCGCCCAGGCGGGATGAAGGTGGTCCCCGAAGTCGAGGCGGCGCTGATCGCGGCGGGCCGGGCGCTCGAGACGGCGGGCTGGGCGGTCGAGACGATCGACGACCTGCCGCACATGCGCGAGGCGGTCGAGGTGCAGATCCAGCTCTGGCTCGGCGATGGTTTCGACGCGCTGGCCTCGACCGTCGCGCAGGAGGGCGATCCCGGCGCGATGACGGTGATCGACTCCTTCCGCGAGCTGGCGAAATCCTGGCCGGGCGACGTGGTTGCGCAGGCGCTGAAGCGCCGCGCCACCATCGCCCGCGCCTGGCGCCAGCTGCTCGCCCGCTTCCCCGTGCTGATGATGCCGACCTCCGGCGAGCTGCCCTTCCGCGACGGGCTCGACCTCGCCGGGCCGGACTCCTTCCGCCGCGTGTGGGATGCGCAGGCGACGCAGATCGCGCTGCCGCTGGTCGGGCTGCCGGGCCTCAATGTCGCGACCGGGTTCGCCGGCCGTGCGCCGCTGGGCGTGCAACTCGTCGCCGCCCCCTTCCGCGAGGATGTGCTGCTCGCCGCCGGCGCCGCGATCGCGCGGGACGATGCGCCGATCATGCCGGTCGACCCGCGCGGCGCCGGCTGATCCTCCGCCCCGTTCCGGCTGGCGCAAACCAGCGCTACGCGGAACGCCGGGGCATATCCATATGGATCAATGCGGAGAACGGCAGACAGTCGCATTCTTCTCCCGTGACCTCGTGGATGAAGGAGGCTCGATCATGAACAGGCTGAAACGGATTGCTGCACCGGCCGCGCTCGCCGCCCTGCCGGGCCTCGCCTTCGCGCAGGGCGGGGCGGGACCTGGCGGGTTCGGCTACGGACCGGGCATGATGTGGTGGGATGATGGGTGGACGACGATGTTTCTCGGACCTTTCTTCATGATCCTCGTTCTCGCCGTGATCGTCATGGTGGCGGTGGCGCTGCTGCGCTCCGCCGGCACGTTCACCCACGGGCCGGCGCATCCGCCGCAGCGGACGGCGCTCGATATCCTGAAGGAGCGCTTCGCGCGCGGCGAGATCGACGCTGCCGAGTTCGAGTCCCGGCGGCGCACGCTGGGGGATTGATCCCCCTGGCGTCGCCGGAGGCCCGCGCCGTTACAGGATGAAGCGGCCGAGATCGCCGCGCGCGGCGAGCGGGGCGACCTTGTCGTTGACCAGGGCGGCGTCGACCGTCACGGTCTCGCCGGCGCGGTCGGTCGCGGCGAAGCTGATCTCCTCGAGCAGCCGCTCCAGCACCGTGGCCAACCGACGCGCGCCGATATTCTCGACCCGGTCGTTGATGTCGGCCGCCAGCGCCGCCACGGCATCGACCGCGTCGTCGGTGAAGTGCAGGTCGACATTCTCGGTCTTCATCAGCGCGACATACTGCTTGAGCAGGGAATGTTCCGGCTCGGTCAGGATGCGGCGGAAATCCTCGCGCGAGAGCGAGGCGAGCTCGACGCGGATCGGCAGCCGCCCCTGCAGTTCCGGCAGCAGGTCAGACGGCTTGGCGACGTGGAACGCGCCCGAGGCGATGAAGAGAATGTGATCGGTCTTCACCGGACCGTATTTGGTCGAGACCGTCGTGCCCTCGATCAGCGGCAGCAGGTCGCGCTGCACGCCCTCGCGCGAGACGTCGCCACCGCGGAAGCCGCTTTCGGTGCGCGCGCAGATCTTGTCGATCTCGTCGAGAAAGACGATGCCGTGCGTCTCGGCGTGCAGGCGGGCATCGGCGGTCAGCTGCTCGTTGTCGAGCAGGCGGTCGGCCTCCTCGCGCTCCAGCGCGGCGCGGGCGGCGGCGACGGTCATCCGCTTGCGGCCATGCTGGCGGCCGAACATCGACTTCATCATGTCGCCGAGATTGATCGCGCCGCCCGGCGGCATGCCCGGCATGTCCATCTGGCCGATCACGTTGGGCGGCGCCTCGCTCACGTCGACGTCGATTTCCTTTTCTTCCATCTCGCCGTCGCGCAGCATCCGGCGGAAGCGGTTGCGCGTCTCCGACGAGGCCCCCTCGCCCACCAGCGCGGTCAGCAGCCGATCCTCGGCGGCGAGTTCGGCGCGGGCCTGCACGCCCTTGCGGCTCATGTCGCGCAGCATCGTGATCGACACCTCGACGAGGTCGCGCACGATGCTTTCCACATCGCGGCCGACATAGCCCACCTCGGTGAATTTCGTCGCCTCGACCTTGATGAACGGCGCCTGGGCGAGCTTGGCGAGGCGGCGGGCGATCTCGGTCTTGCCGCAGCCGGTCGGCCCGATCATCAGGATGTTCTTCGGCACCACCTCCTCGCGCAGCCCCTCGGGGAGCTGCTGGCGGCGCCATCGGTTGCGCAGCGCGATGGCGACGGCGCGCTTCGCGTCCTGCTGGCCGACGATGAAGCGGTCGAGCTCGGAGACGATTTCGCGGGGCGTGTAGGTCGGGCTGTCGATCACAGGATTTCCACCGTCACGTGATGGTTGGTGTAGACGCAGATGTCGCCGGCGATCTTCATCGCCCGGCGGGCGATGTCCTCGGCGGTCATGCCGTCCACCGAGATCAGCGCGCGCGCCGCGGCAAGGGCGTAGTTGCCGCCGGAGCCGATGGCGATGATGCCGTCCTCGGGTTCCAGCACGTCGCCATTGCCGGTGAGGGTGTAGGCATGGGTGCGGTCGGCCACCGCCATCATCGCCTCGAGCCTGCGGAGATAGCGGTCGGTCCGCCAGTCCTTGGCGAGTTCGACGCAGGCGCGCTCGAGCTGGTTCGGGAAGCGCTCCAGCTTCGCCTCCAGCCGTTCGAGCAGGGTGAAGGCATCAGCGGTGGCGCCGGCGAACCCGGCCACGACATTGCCATTGCCGATTCGGCGCACCTTGCGCGCGTTGCCCTTCACCACGGTGTTGCCGAGGGAGACCTGGCCGTCGCCGGCCATGGCGACCTGCTCGTCGCGCCGCACACAGAGAATGGTCGTGCCATGCCAGCCGACCGGATCATTGGTATTCATCATGCACTCCAGATGGCACCGCGCGGATGGCCGGGCAAGGCGCCAAAGGTTGAAGGGGCGCGGGTCCGTGTCCCTTTCGTGCATGCAACGGACGGCGGAAGCCGCTATCATTGCCGCGGCAGACACGGGGAGACCAGGGGATGGACCGCCGGTTCGGCAGCAGGGCGTACCAATATTTCGAATTCGTCGTCGTCCAGGCCGTGACGCTGCTGATGGCGATCGTGGTGACGGCGGCACTCGCGCATCTCGTGGTGAACATCGCACACGACATCCTGGCCACAACCTTCGATCCGACCAACGCGGCGGTGTTCCAGTCGGTGTTCGGCGGGATCTTCACCGTCGTCATCGCGCTGGAATTCAAGCGATCGATCCTCGTGACGAGCGAGCGCGACGAGGGGCCGGTGCGCGTGCGGGTGGTCATCCTGATCGGGATGCTCGCGATCGTCCGCAAGCTGATCATCATGGATCTCGCGCATGAGAACGCGTTGCAACTCCTCGCACTTTCGGTCGCGTTCCTGTCGCTCGGAATCGTCTACTGGCTGGTCCGCGACCAGGATCGCCGGGAAATGAAGGATTAGACGGGCGAGGCCGGCCCCCGACTTGCCAAGGTCTCAGGAGACGGGCTTACTGATAAAAAACATGTCAGTGAGGATCGCATGCCGGACCAGACTGCGGCGACAATCGCCGCCCGCCTCGACCGTCTGCCGCCGTCGCGCACGGTCTGGACCATCATTGTCCTGATCTCGCTCGGCGGCATATTCGAATTCTATGATCTCTTTTTCACCGGCTATGTCGCTCCGGGAATGGTGGGCGACGGGCTGTTCAAGCCCGAATCGCTCGGCTTCCTCGCCGGGCTGAGCGTGCTGAAGGTCGCCGGCTTCGGCACCTTCGTCTTTGCCACCTTCGCCGGGCTCTGGGTCGGCGCGCTGATCTTCGGCCAGGTCGCCGACCGGTTCGGCCGCCGCGCCGTCTTCACCGGCTCGCTGCTGTGGTACATGGTCTGCACCGCGATCATGGCGTTCCAGACCAGCGGCCTCGCGCTCGATATCTGGCGCTTCATCGCCGGCATCGGCATCGGGGTCGAACTCGTCACCATCGATACGTTCATATCCGAGATCATCCCACGCGGCGAGCGCGGCAAGGCCTTCGCGGTGAACCAGTTCATCACCTTCCTCGTGGTGCCGCTGATCGCGTTCCTGGCCTATGCCATGAAGGGCAGCAAGCCGTTCGGGCTGGACTACTGGCGGGTGCTGATCCTGATCGGCTCGGTCGGCGCCGTCGTGGTGTTTGCCCTGCAGCGCGGCATTCCGGAAAGCCCGCGCTGGCTGGCCCGCCACGGCAGGATGGCGGAGGCGGAGGCGATCGTCGCCGACATCGAGCGGCGGGTGGCGGCGGAGACCGGCGCGGCCCTGCCGCCATTGCAGCCGGCGGCCCCGGAAGAGGAAGGCGCCGGATCGATCATGGAAATCTTCGGCGCCGAATACCTGCGGCGGACGATCATCCTGTCCATCTTCAACATGGCGCAGGTGATCGGCTTCTACGGCTTCGCCGCCTGGGTGCCGACGCTGCTGATCCATCGCGGCATCACCGTCACCCACAGTCTCGAATACGCCTTCATCATCGCCATCGCCAATCCGTTCGGCCCGCTGCTCGGCACGGTCTTCGCCGACCGGATCGAGCGCAAGACGCAGATCATCGGCGCGCTCGTCGTCATGACGGTCGTGATCGGCCTGTTCGCGCAGAGTTCGGCGCCGCCGGTGCTGATCGCCCTTGGCGTGCTGTTCACGCTGGCCTCGAACGTGATGTCCTTCGCCTATCACGGCTACCAGCCGGAGCTGTATCCGACCCGGATCCGCGCCCGCGCGGTCGGCTTCGTATATTCGTGGAGCCGGCTGGCGGCGGCCTTCGCCGGGCTCGCGATCGGCGTGCTGCTCGCCCGGTACGGCGTGCCGGGAGTGGCCGTGTTCATCGCCGTCGCCATGCTGGTGGGCATCGCGATGATCGCGCTCGGTCCCTCGACCAGGGGACTCGCGCTCGAGCAGATCAACCACTGAGCGAAGTTTCGCCGGCCGGCTGATTGGCGGGCCGGCGAAATTGGGCTAGGCCAGCGCGCATGAGCCGCACTGCAAGCATCACGCGCACTACATCCGAAACATCGATCGAACTGATGCTCGACCTCGATGGCACCGGCAACACCGACATCGCCACCGGAATCGGGTTCTTCGACCACATGCTGACCGCGCTCGGCCGGCACGCCATGCTCGACCTGATCGTCCGCGCCGAGGGCGACCTGCATATCGACGCCCACCACACGGTGGAGGATGTCGGCATCGTGCTTGGCCAGGCGATTCGCGAGGCGCTGGGCGACAAGCGCGGCATCACCCGCTTCGGCTTCGCCGCGACCCCGATGGACGAGGCGCTGTGCGAGGCCGCGATCGACCTTTCCGGGCGGGGGTTACTGGTGTTCGACGTGCCGTTCGAGCGACCGATGCTCGGCGACATGGACACCCAGCTGGTTCAGGAATTCTTCCAGGCGCTGACCGCCAATGGCGGCTTCGCCCTGCATCTGACCCGCCGCGCCGGCCACAACGCGCATCACGTGGCCGAGGCCGCGTTCAAGGCGGCGGCACGGGCGCTGCGCATGGCTGTCGAGCCCGATCCGCGGGCCGCGGGCGCGATCCCCTCGACCAAGGGGGTGCTGTGAGGATTGCGGTCATCGATTACGGCAGCGGCAATCTCGCCTCGGCGGCGCGCGGGCTTGAACTCGCCGCCTCCCGTCTCGGGCTCGATGCCACCGTCTCGATTACCGACGACCCGGATATCGTTGCCGGTGCCGACCGGATCGTGCTGCCCGGCCAGGGCGCATTCGCCGACTGCGCGCACGGGCTCGCCGCGCGCCCGGGCCTCGCCGCCGCGATGCATCGGCGGGTCGAGGCCGGGGCGCCGTTTCTTGGCATCTGCGTCGGCATGCAGCTGATGGCCGAACGCGGTCTCGAACACGAAATCACCCCCGGATTCGGGTGGATTCGCGGCGACATCGCGCCGATTCGCGCAGACGGCCTGCGCCTGCCGCACATGGGCTGGAACGAACTCGCCTTCACCCCCGGCGCGCACCCGCTGCTCGACGGGCTCACGCCGGGCGACCATGCGTATTTCGTGCATTCCTACGCCCTGCGCACGGATGATCGCGGACCGGTGATCGCGACCACATCATATGGTGAAGAGATCGTGGCAATGGTTGCAACCGGCAACCGGGCGGGTACACAATTCCACGTTGAGAAAAGCCAGGAGGTCGGCCTGACCATTCTGGCGAATTTCCTGCGCTGGATGCCATGATGACCCAACCGGACCTCTGCGACCTTCCTCCCCCGTCGAGCATGCAGGTCGATCGCCTGACCGCGATCGCCGATGACGACATGCAGACGCTGTGCGAGGCCGCCGATGCGGCGATCATCGATGGCGGCGGCTTCGGCTGGCTCCGCCCACCAGGACGCGCGGCGCTGGAGCAGTATTTCCGCGGCGTCGTGATGGTGCCGGAACGCGAACTGTTCGTCGGCCGGATGGACGGGGTGATCTACGGCGCCGCCCAGCTTGTCCGCCCGCCACGCAACAACGAGGCGCAGGCCTTCGGCGCGACGCTCGCGCATAATTTCGTCGCCCCTTACGCACGCGGCCACGGCCTGGCTCGCCTCATCGTCGAGCGGGTCGAAGACCGCGCCCGCGCCCTCGGCTATCAGGTGCTCAACCTTGATGTCCGCGCGACCCAGGACGCCGCGATCGCCCTCTACGAGCGTGCTGGCTTCGTCCGCTGGGGTACGCACCCGGCCTATGCCCGCACCGACGGGCAGACGATCGCAGGGCATTTCTACTACAAGTTGTTGCAGGCTTCCTGACATGGCGCTGACCCTCTACCCGGCGATCGACCTCAAGGATGGCGCCTGCGTGCGTCTGCGCCGCGGCGAGATGGACCAGGCGACGGTCTATGCCGAGGATCCGGCCGCCCAGGCCCGCGCCTTCGAGGCCGCCGGATTCACAGCACTGCACGTGGTTGACCTGAACGGCGCTTTTGCCGGGCGGCCGGTGAACGGCGAGGCGGTGCGCGCGATACTCGCCGCGGTGGCGATGCCGGTGCAGCTCGGCGGTGGCATCCGTGACATGGCGGGCATCGCCGCCTGGATCGAGCTTGGCATCTCACGCGTCATTCTCGGCAGCGCCGCGGTGAAGAACCCTGCCCTGGTACGCGAGGCGGCGGCCGCCTTTCCGGGGCGGATCATCGTCGGCATCGACGCGCGGGATGGCATGGTCGCCACCGAGGGATGGGCCGAAACATCGTCGCTGCCGGCGACCGAGATGGCGATGCGCCTGCAGGATGCCGGCATCGCCGCCATCATCCATACCGATATCGCGCGCGACGGCATGCTTCAGGGCCTCAATCTCGACGCCACCGAAGCCCTCGCCGCCGCCATCGCCATTCCGGTGATCGCCTCGGGCGGCGTGGCCGGCATCGAGGACATCCGCAACCTGCGCGCCGCCGCCGCCCGGACGCCCAATCTGGCCGGCACGATCATCGGCCGCGCCCTCTACGATGGCCGGATCGACCCGCAGGCCGCGCTGGCGGAGGCCGCCGGATGCTGAAGCTGCGCGTCATTCCCTGCCTCGACGTGAAGGACGGGCGGGTGGTCAAGGGGGTGAACTTCGTCTCGCTGCGCGATGCCGGCGACCCGGTGGAGCAGGCCGTGGTCTATGACCGCGCGGGCGCCGACGAACTCACCTTTCTCGACATCACCGCGAGCCATGAGAATCGCGACACGATCATCGACGTGGTCGGCCGCACCGCAGCCAGAGTGTTCCTGCCGCTGACCGTCGGCGGCGGCATCCGCAGCACGGATGACATGCGCCGCCTGCTGCTGGCCGGAGCCGACAAGTGCAGCATCAATTCGGCAGCCATTTCCCGCCCGGATTTCATCAACGAGGCGGCACGGAAATTCGGCAGCCAGTGCGTGGTCGTCGCGGTCGATGCGCGGCGCGGCGGCAGGGGTTGGGAAGTGTTCACCCATGGCGGACGGCGCGGCACCGGGATCGACGCGGTGGGCTGGTGCGCCGAGATGGCCGCGCGCGGCGCCGGCGAGATCCTGCTGACCTCGATGGACCGCGACGGCACCGGCCTCGGCTTCGACCTCGACCTGCTGCGCGCCGTGACCGCGCGGGTGAACATTCCCGTGATCGCCTCGGGCGGGGTCGGCACGCTCGCGCATTTCGTCGAAGGCGCCGAGGCGGGCGCGACGGGGCTGCTTGCCGCCAGCGTGTTCCATTTCGGCCAGTTCACCATCGCCGAGGTGAAGGCCGCCCTCGCCGCCGCCGGCCTGCCGGTTCGCCCGGTTGCCTCCCACTAGAGATCGCCATGCCCAAGAAACCCGTGAAATCCGCCGCTGCCGACGCCAAGCCGAAAAAGGTCGCTTCCGCCAAACCCAAGGTGAAGGCGAAGCCGAAGGGAGTGGGCGCCGCGAGCCATCCGCCCGTCCCGCTGCTGAACCCTGCGGCGCCGAACGCTCAGGTGCTCGACCGGCTATGGTCGACCATCCTCGCACGGAAAGCCGCCGATCCGCTGGTCAGTCACTCGGCCCGCCTGCTCTCGCGCGGGGTCAACAAGGTCGCCCAGAAATTCGGCGAGGAATCGGTCGAATGCCTGATCGAGGCAGTCGCTGGCAACCGGACGGCGCTGATCGCTGAAAGCGCCGACGTGCTTTACCACCTGCTGGTCATGTGGGTCGCGGCCGGGGTACGGCCGGAAGATGTGTGGCTGGAACTCCAGCGCCGGGAAGGCATTTCCGGGATCACCGAAAAGGCGTCCCGCCCGATGCTGCTGTCGATCGCGGAAACGAGGAAAATTCCATGAAACCAGGTGTGAGCGGCAAGCCGCCCTATGACGACCAGAACGTCTTCGCCAGGATCCTGCGCGGCGAAATCCCCTGCCGCAAGGTGTATGAGGACGAATTCGCCCTCGCCTTTCACGACATCAACCCGCAGGCGCCGCAGCATGTGCTGGTGATTCCGAAGGGGAAATACGTCTCCTTCGCCGATTTCTCTTCCACCGCCAGCGATGCCGAGATCACCGGCTTCGTGCGCGCGGTCGGCGAGGTGGCGCGGCAGATCGGCGCGGAGGAGACCGGCTACCGGCTGCTCGCCAATATGGGGCCGGACAGCCATCAGGAAGTGCCGCACCTGCACGTGCACGTGTTCGCCGGCCGTCCGCTGGGGCCGATGCTCGTCCGCTGAGCCGATGCTGATCGCGGCCGACCGCCTGTTCCGCGACGGGGCGATCACCGGCCCCGGCGCGGTGGCCATCGAGAACGGGCGGATCGCCGCGGTGCTGGACTACGATCCGGCGAACCCGGACCTGCGGCTTCAGGGCGGCATCCTCGCCCCCGGCCTGATCGACCTGCACAACAACGGTGCCTTCGGCATCGATTGCGCCGAGGCGGATACCGATGGCTTCCGCCATCTCTGCCGGGCCCTCGGCGCGCGCGGTGTCACCAGTTTCGCGCCGACCGTCATCACCGCGCCGTTCGCCTCCCTGCATGGCGCGGCGCGGCGCCTGCGCGCGGCGCTGGCGGCGATGGCGGGCGAACCGGTCGCGCGGATGCCGGGGCTGCATCTCGAAGGCCCGTTCCTCGCACCCAACCGGCGCGGCGCCCATCGCACGGACTGGCTGCGCGATCCGACCGGTGCGGCGCTGGACGAACTTCTGGCCGACCCCGATCTTGCCGCCACCCTGAAGCTCGTCACCCTCGCGCCGGAGCGGCCGGGCGGGCTTGCGGCGGTGCGGCGGCTGACGGATGCGGGGGTGATGGTGGCGCTGGGCCACAGCGACGCCGATGCGACAGAAGCGCAGGCCGCGATCGAGGCCGGCGCCCGCCTGGTGACGCATGTGTTCACCGCGATGCGGCCGTTTCATCATCGCGATCCGGGGCTGATCGGCGTCGCCCTCGCGGATGCGCGGGTGCATGCGTGTTTCATCGCCGATGGCGTGCATGCGGATGCGCTGGCGCTGCGCTTCGGCTTCGCCGCCGCCGGCGCGCGCGCGGTGGCGGTGACCGATTCGGTCAGCCTCGCCGGCCTGCCCGAGGGCAGCACGGCACGCTTCGGCGGCGATTCAGCGCAGGCGCGGGACGGCGCCGCGCGGCGGCCGGACGGATCGCTCACCGGCGCGACGATCACGCTCGATGAAGGGCTACGCCGCCTGATCGGCGCCGGCATCGCGCCCGCTTCCGCGCTGCGCGCGGCGACCGAAGCCCCCGCCGCAGCGCTCGGCCTGGCCGATCGGGGGCGGCTCGCCGCCGGGTGCCTGGCCGATCTCGTCTGGTTCGACGATGCGTTCGAGATCCGCAATGCCTGGATCGGCGGGACGGCGCTGCATCCCCTGCCGGCGCCGGCGCGCCATGCCGCCGCCATGCCGGCGACGGAGACGATCCGCCGCGATCTCGACGAACTCGACCGGGCGGACAGCGCCACGATCATGGCCGCGTTGCTGGATCAGGAACAGGAAGCGGCGGCGGCGGTGAAGCGAGCGATCCCAGCGCTCGCCCGCCTGGCGGAGGACGTGGCGGTGCGGCTCGAAGCCGGCGGGCGGCTGTTCTATGCCGGCGCCGGAACCTCAGGCCGCCTCGCGGTGCTCGATGCGGTGGAATGCGGGCCAACCTTCTCGCTGCCGGACGGGGTGATCATTCCCCTGATCGCCGGCGGTGCGGCGGCGGTGACCGGCGCGGTCGAGGGCGCCGAAGACGATGCCGCCGCCGCCGCCGCCCTGCTCGATGACCACAAGGCGGGCCCGGCGGATGTTCTCGTCGGCATCGCCGCCTCCGGGCGGACGCCGTTCACCCTCGGCGCGCTGCGCGCCGCCGCCGCGCGCGGCCTGCTGACCGGGGCTATCGTCAATGCCGATGGTCCGCTCGCCACTTCGGCCGACATCGCGGTGGTGATCGCGACGGGTGCCGAAGTGCTCGCCGGCTCGACCCGGCTTTCGGCCGGCACCAGCCAGAAACTGGCCCTCAACGCGCTCTCCACCACGGTGATGATGCGCCTCGGCAAGACATTCGGCCCCTATATGGTCGATCTCCGCGCCACCAACGCGAAGCTGCGCGCCCGCGCCATCCGCATTGTCCGCGCGATTGCCGGCGCGCCCGAGGCCGATGCGAAAGATGCCCTTGAAACAAGCGGTTACGAAGTAAAGACCGCCATCGTCATGCTCATGTTGCGAATCGGCACGACCGAGGCGCGCGCGCGCCTCGCGGAGGCGAGCGGACGATTGCGCACCGCGCTGGACGGGGCATAGTCCCTCCCGCATTGGCCCGCTCACGGCCGAGGATGGAGGAAATCATGAGCCAGACGGCAGACCAGGGCTTCGAAAGCGTCTTCACGCTCGAAGCCACCCAGTTGAAATACGGCATCGGCGCGGCTGACGAACTCGGCTGGGAGGCGAAGCGCCTTGGCCTCCGCCATGTCATCCTCGTCGCCGACCCGATGCTGCACCAGTTCGGCCTGATCGAGCGAATCGAGGGGATCCTCGCCGCCTCCGGCATAACCTTCGACCGGTTCGAGGACATCCATGTCGAGCCGACGATCGACAGTTTCGCCCGCGCCGCCGCCTTCGCGGAGGCGCATCCCTGCGACGGGTTCATCGCCCTCGGCGGCGGCTCGACGATCGACACCGCGAAAGTCGCCAACCTGATCAGCACCCATGGCGGGGCGGTGATCGACTATGTCAACCCGCCGATCGGCGGCGGCAGGAAGCCGCCCGGACCGCTGCGGCCGCTGATCGCGCTGCCCACTACTTCCGGCTCCGGGTCGGAGGCGACCACCGTCGCCGTGCTCGACATCCCCGAACTCAAGGTCAAGAGCGGGATCTCGCACCGCTACATGCGGCCGACCCTCGCGATGGTCGACCCTGCCCTCGCGCGGACGACACCAGCCGGCGTCACCGCCTCGGCCGGGCTCGACGTGATTTGCCATGCGGTCGAGAGCTATATCTCGAAACCGTTCAACCAGCGGCCGAAGCCGGCCTCGCCGGACGATCGCCCGCCCTATCAGGGCTCCAACCCGGTGGCCGATATCTGGTCGCTCCAGGCGATCGAGTTCGGCGGGAAATATCTCGCCCGCGCCGTGGCCGATGGCGAGGATTACGAGGCGCGCGGGACGATGATGCTCGGCGCCACCATGGCCGGCATCGGCTTCGGCACCGCCGGTGTGCACATTCCCCATGCCTGCGCCTATCCGATCGCGGGGCTCAAGCACGTCTATCACGCCCCAGGCTATTCGCGGAACCACGCCTTCGTGCCGCACGGCTTCTCGGTGATCGTCACCTCGCCAGCGGCGTTCCGCTACACCTATGATGCGGCGCCCGAGAAGCATATCCGCGCCGCCAGCCTGTTGCGCGGCCACGATATCGAGAATCCCGGCCCGGACTCGCTGCCCGCGGCACTGATCGACCTGATGAAGGCGGTGGGCGCGCCCTCGGGCATCGCCGAACTCGGCTACACCGAGGCGGATATTCCCGCGATCATCGACGGCGCGCTGAAGCAGCAGCGCCTGCTCGCCGGATCGCCCAAGCCGGTGGATGCCGGCATCCTGGAGACGATACTGCGCCAGTCGATGCGCAACTGGTGAAACGCCAATAACACGAGGGCAGGGAAAATGTCAGACATAAGGCTCTACATGTTCAGCTGCGGCACACTGAAGACCGTGACCGCCTCGATCAAGATGAACCAGGGCAACGATCCCTACGAGATCCCGGTGCCGTGGTTTCTCATCACCCATCCGAAGGGCAACATCGTGATCGATGGCGGCAATGCCGCAGAGGTCGCCGAGGACATGCGGGCGCATTGGGGGGCGGTCTGCGATGTCTATCTGCCGGTGATGACGCGCGAGGAGGCGTGCCTGCCGCAGCTGCAGAAGCTCGGCATCGATCCGGCGAGCGTGCGCTACGTGCTGCAATCGCATCTGCATCTCGACCATACCGGGGCGATCGGCCGCTTCCCGAACGCGACCCATCTCGTGCAGCGGGCGGAATACGAATATGCCTATACGCCGGACTGGTTCGCCGCCGGCGGCTACATCCGCAAGGATTTCGACAAGCCCGGCCTGAAATGGCAGTTCCTCAACGGCACCGCCGATGATTTCTACGATCTCTACGGCGATGGCGTGATCCGCACCGTCTTCACCCCCGGCCATGCGCCCGGGCATCAGTCGTTCCTGGTCACGCTGCCAAAGACCGGACCGATGCTGCTGACGGTGGATGCGGCCTATACGACCGATCACTGGGATGAAAAGGCGCTGCCGGGCTTCCTCGCCAGCACGGTCGATACGGTGCGCTCGGTGCAGAAACTGCGCACGCTCGCGGAGAAGACCGGTGCGACGGTGGTCACCGGTCACGATCCGATCGCCTGGCCGAACTTCAAGCACGCGCCTGGCTATTACGACTGAACCTGGCCCATTGCTGAAATGACAAACCCGCCCGGAGATGATCCGGGCGGGTTTTCTTTTGTTGATTGACGGCGCGCGATCAGAACTGCACGCCGCGGGTCAGCGCGCCGTCGACCACCAGGTTGGTGCCGGTGACGAAGCTCGCCGCGGGGCTGGCGAGGAACACCACGCCGCGCGCCACCTCGTCTGGCCGGCCCATGCGGCCGGTCGGGTTGAGGGCGAGAGCCTCCTTGAATAGCGCCGGATTGCCATGCTCGATCTTTTCCCACACGCCGCCGGGGAAATAGGTATTGCCCGGCGAGAGCGCGTTGACGCGGATGCCCTTGCCCGCGAGCTGGAACGACAGCCCCTTGGCGTAATGGATCAGCGCCGCCTTGAACACGCCATAGGGGCCGGCGGCGAAATCCACCTCGCGGCCCGACACCGAGGAAATCACCACGATCGATGCCGCGCCGGATTTTTCGAGGAACGGCATCGCCGCGTTCACCGCGGTGACCGTGCCCATCATGTCGGTCTCGAATTCCGCCCGCCAGGAGGCCTCGTCCTGCCCGATCGACAGCGCCGAGACATTGGCGACGACGATGTCGATCCCGCCGAACTCCGCACCGACATCGGCGATCCAGGTCGCCAGCGCAGCATGATCCGAAACGTCCACGGCGCGGCCGGTGGCGCGCACGCCCGCGCGGCGCAGCTCCGCCACCGCGCTTTCGACCTCCTGCGCGTTGCGCGCGCAGATCGCGACATCGGTGCCTTCCTGCGCCAGCAGCTCGGCCACGGAACGGCCGATCCCCTTGGTGCCGCCGGTAATGACGGCGCGTTTGCCCTTCAGTCCGAGATCCATGTCAGCCTGTCTCCCCGTCAATATATTTCTTCAGAATGCCCGCGCCGACCGTATAGTTCGGGTCGACGAAATTGCCGAGACGCACCCGGCCGCACTGGCTCAGCATCATGTAGGCGTCCCACCGCCCGAATCCATATTCCGCCTCGAGCCAGAGGATGAGGTCGCGATAGGCGATGCGCGTCGCATCCTCCAGCGGCCGCGCGGAGCCGATCGCCATGATGAAATCCTCGCGCTCCAGCCGCGGCCATTCGAGCGTCCAGTTCTTGATCAGGTCGACGCGGATGGTGGTTTCCGAGGCATATTCCACCGCCGTGCCGCACACCTCGCCATCGCCCTGGCAGGCATGGGCATCGCCGATGAACAGCCGCGCGCCCGGCGAGCGGACCGGCAGGTAGGTGATACTGCCCGGCCCCATGTCCGGCAGGTCCATGTTGCCGCCATGCGATCCCGGCGTCAGCGAGTTGATGCTGTCGATTTCCGGCGAGGTGGAGAGCGTGCCGATATGCGGCGCATAGGGCAGCACGACGCGCGCGCTCCAGCGCACCTCCTTCTCGTTGACCGGCACCTTGCGGGTGATTTCGGGCAGCGGCGGATTCAGCGTCGCGGTGAGCGCGGTGCCGGTGAGCGCACCGAATTGCGGAATCATGCAGCAGGTGCCGTGCGGATCCTCGCCGCGCGGGCGCATCCGCTCGATATGCACGGCGATCGCGTCGCCCGGTTCCGCGCCCTCGATCATGATCGGCCCGTTCTGCGGATTGACGAAGGGCATGCGCAGGCGGCGGCTCGGCTTGTCCCGCTCGGTGCGGATCGCGCCCTCGAAGGCATCGCGCGTCTCGACCACGATGCGATCGCCCGGTTCGACTGTCAGCACGGGTTCGGAATAGGGGCCGATCGTGTAGTGATACTGGCCCTGCATTTCCTCTGTCAGCTTGTGGACACGCGGCTTGCGGGCCCAGCCGACGCCCCGCCGCGCCACGATTGAATTCGAAATCCAGTGATTGGCCCTGGCCACTTCCACCTCCATCACCAACGGAACGTGCTCACCCGCATATATGCCGGATTGCGCAAGCGATGATGCAGTGTTTGCCGCGCGGGCGCAATTGCGTTCTCCGCCTCGTGCGCCCACATCCCGCGCGTGCATTCGTACCATGACGAAACAGTTCACCGAAGGAGAAAACAATGGATCTGTCGCTCGCGGGAAAGCGCGTCCTCGTCACTGGCGGCTCGAAGGGCATCGGCTTCGCCTGCGCCGCTGCATTCATAGCCGAGGGCGCCGAGGTCGCCATCTGCTCGCGGCAGCAGGCCAATCTCGAAGCCGCCAAAGCCACGCTGCGCCTGCGCGCCGCGCTTTCTGCCGACCTGACTGACGCCGCGTCAGCGGACGCGATGATTAAGGCGGCGGAAGCCGAACTCGGCCCGATCGACATTCTCGTCAACAGCGCTGGCGCGGCACGGCGCACCCCGCCCGACGAACTGACGCCGGCACATTGGCGGGCCGCGATGGACGCCAAATATTTCAGCTATATCAACGTGATCGATCCGCTGGTGAAGCGCATGGCCGCGCGCGGCGGCGGGGTGATCGTCAACGTGATCGGCAATGGCGGCAAGATTGCCTCGCCCGTGCATCTGGCCGGCGGGGCGGCGAACGCGGCGCTGATGCTGGCAACCGCCGGGCTCGCGACCGCCTATGCGAAACAGGGGGTGCGCGTGGTCGGCCTCAATCCGGGACTGACAGAGACCGGGCGCGTCGCCGAGGGCCTCGCCTCGGATGCGCGGCTCGCCGGCATCAGCATCGACGAGGCGCGCGCCCGCGGCATTGCCCGGATTCCCCTCGGCCGGATGGCAACGCCGGAGGAAATCGCCAATACGGTGCTGTTTCTCGCCTCGCCCCGCGCCAGCTATGTGACGGGCGTCAACATCACGATGGACGGCGCCACCACCGCCTGTGTCGTATGACAACGAAAGGTCAGATGAAATGACAGATCAGTCCGGGCCGCGTTATCGCCGCGCCCTGATCGTCGGCGCCGGCAGCGGGCTGAGCGCCGCCCTCGCCCGCCGCTTCGCCGCACAGGGGATGAGCGTCGCGCTCGCCGCGCGCAATCCCGACAAGCTCGCGCCGCTCTGTGCCGATATCGGGGCGAAATCCTTCGCCTGCGATGCCACCGACGCGGCGGCGGTCGCAGGGCTATTCGAGCAGGTGGAAGCCGGCGGCGGCACGCCGGATGTGGTGGTCTACAACGCCTCCGGCCGGGTGCGCGGCCCGGTCGCCTCACTCGATCCCGAGGCGGTTGCGCGCGCCCTCGCGGTTTCGGCCTTCGGGGGATTTCTCGTCGGCCAGCAGGCGGCGCAGAGAATGCTTGGGGCTGGACACGGCGCCATCCTGTTCACCGGCGCCTCGGCCAGCGTGAAGGGCTATGCGGAGTCGGCCGCCTTCGCGATGGGCAAGTTCGCCCTGCGTGGCCTTGCCCAGAGCATGGCACGGGAACTCGCGCCGAAGGGCATCCATGTCGCGCATTTCGTCATCGATGGCGGCATCCGCTCCGCCAGCCGCCCGGTGCCGGCGGATGCGCCGGACAGCCTGCTCGACCCGGAGGCCATCGCCGAGACCTATCTTCATGTCCTGCACCAGCCACGCAGCGCCTGGACCTGGGAGATCGAGCTCAGGCCCTGGGTCGAGCGGTTCTGACCGGCCGCATCGTCCGGCGATTGCGCGCGCCGATGGTTTGAAGCATGTTTCGCGCACAAAGAATTCAAAGAATGGGAGCCGTCCATGCTGGGCCTGATGCAGCACCACGACCTGATGATCTCGGACTTTCTGGTCCACGCCGCCCGGCATCATCCGCGGGCGGAAATCGTCTCCCGCCTCGCCGGCGGCATTCATCGCCAGACCTGGGTGGATACGGCGCGGCGGGCCCGCCAGCTCGCCCGCGCACTTGGCCGGCTCGGTGTACGGTCGGGGGATCGCGTCGCCACTCTCGCCTGGAACAACCACCGCCATGTCGAGCTCTATTTCGCGATTTCCGGCTCGGGCGCCGTGGTCAACACCGTCAATCCGCGCCTGGCACCCGACGACATCGCCTATATCCTCGAACACGCCGAGGATGGCGTGCTGTTCGCCGAGGCCGATTTCGCATCCCTGGTGGAGCAGGTCGCCGGCAAGCTGCCGCCGGGCCTGCTCCGCCAGGTGGTGTTTCTCTGCGACGCGGCGGACCTGCCCGGCATCGCCCTGCCCGCCGGCGTTGCGATCACCGATTACGAAAGCCTGATCGACGCCGAGACCGACGAATACGACTGGCCCCGGTTCGACGAGCGGACCGCCAGCGGCCTCTGCTACACCTCGGGCACGACGGGACGGCCGAAGGGCGTGCTCTACACCCATCGCTCCACCGTGCTGAAGGCGATGGCGGTGAACGCGGCGGATGCGATCGGCCTCAAGGCGGCCGACCGGCTGATGCCGGTGGTGCCGATGTTCCATGTCAACGCCTGGTCCCTGCCCTACGCCGCCGCCGCCGCCGGCACCTCGCTGGTCATGCCGGGGCGGTTCCTCGACGGGCAGAGCCTTTACGAACTCATCGAGGCCGAACACGTCACCTGCGCCTCTGGCGTGCCGACGGTCTGGCTCGGCGTGCTCGCCCATATCCGCAAGACCGGGGGGCGGTTCAGCACACTCGAGCGTATGATCGTTGGCGGATCGGCCTGTCCGGAAGCGCTGTTCGACGCGTATGACGAACTCGGCGTCACCATCGTCCACGCCTGGGGCATGACCGAGAGCAGCCCGATCGCCACGGTGGCGACCCCGGTGCCCGGCGTCGATGCCGCGACCGCGCGGCGGCAGCGGCTGAGCCAGGGGCGGGTGCTGTTCGGGATCGACCTGCGGGCGCGGCGCGGCGCCGAGGAAGTGCCGTGGGACGGCGAGACCGCCGGCGACATCGAGCTGCGCGGCCACTGGGTGACCACCGGCTATTACCGGATGCCGAAAGGCACGACCGAGGACGGCTGGTTTCCCACCGGCGATGTCGGGATGATCGATCCCGACGGGTTCGTGATCCTCACCGATCGGAGCAAGGACCTGATCAAGTCGGGCGGCGAGTGGATCAGCTCGATCGACATCGAGAACATCGCGGTCAGCCATCCGGCGGTGGCCGAGGCGGCGGCGATCGCGGCGAAACACCCGAAATGGGATGAGCGGCCGGTGGTGATCGTCGCGTTGAAGCCAGGCGCGAGCGCCACCCGCGAGGAACTGCTCTCGGTCTATGAGGGCAAGGTCGCGCGCTGGGCAGTGCCGGACGACGTGATCTTCGTGGACGAGTTGCCGCACGGCGCAACGGGCAAGCTGCTCAAGACCGAATTACGCGCGCGATTCGCCAACCATCTGATCGAGAAGCCGGACGGCGCCGCTACCTGAGCGGCGCCGGGGCCGGCTTCAGCCGCGCAGCCGGCGGAGCCCCCGCACGGCGACGATCAGGGCGGCGAGATCGGGCATCAGCGCCACATCATGCGCGAGCGCGATGGCGCTCTCGGCCGGGCGACCCAACGCGAAACGCAGCGCCGCCGGATCGCCGCCGCCGTCGAGCGCCGCTTCCACCAGGGCGCCCTGGATTTCGTTCAGCTCGTCGGCCAGCGCAGCGACGGCCCGCGTCGTCCAGCCGCCCGCGGTCGGAACGGCGCCAAGGGCCGCGCGCAACGGGTTCAGCGCGAACACCTCGCCGGCATCCGTCCAGACCGCGCGGACCATTTCGATCGCCCGGTCGTGCCGGGCCGCGAGCCGCACCACGATCGGCGCCACCATCAGCTCCGGCAGCGCCACCGTGAAGGTCGCGAGCGGCAGCGGAACGCCATGCGCGGTCAGGGCTTGCACGTCCTCGGACTCCTCAAGCCGGGCACAGGCCGAGGCGGCCAGATCCGCGAGGCCGAAGCGCAGAGCCTCGACCTCGTCGCCGATCGGCCCCAGAGGCGGGCCGGCCAGCAGGGTGCGCGCGGCGGCTTCCTGCAGGCGGCGCAGAGCGAAAAGCATCCCGAGGCGCTGCGCCGCCGGCACCGCCATGCCCAGCGCCTCGATCTCACGGTAGCGGGACGGCAGGTCGAACGCGGCGGAGGCGATCAGCGCCGCGCAGGCTATCGCCGGCGGTTCCTGCCCGGATTCGAGCGCGATCCGCCCGAAAGCCGCGGCCCCCATCCGGTTGATCAGTTCGTTGGTCACCGCCGTGCCGATCAGCGCACGCCGCAACCGGTGGCCGTCGATTTCCGCCCGGAACCGCTCGCGCAGCGTGTGCGGAAAGTAATCGGCCAGCAGGTGCCCGAGCGCCGGTTCGTCGACCAGCGGCGAAGCATCGATCATCGCGCCGACATGCAGCTTGGCGTGTGCCATCAGGGTGCAGAGCTCGGGCCGGGTCAGGGCTTGGCCAGAAGCCGCGCGCGCGGCCATCGCCGCCGCGTCCGGCAGGCCGGCCACTGCGCGGTCGAGCACGCCGGCTGCTTCCAGCTGGCTCATCAGCGCGTTCTGCGCCGGCAAATCGGCAGCACCGCCGAGCGCATCGAGCGAGATCGCCTGCGACTGCTGGTGATTGTCGCGCAGCACGAGCGCCGCCACCTCGTCCGTCATCGAGCCCAGCAGGTCGACGCGCTGGTGCGCCGTGAGCTTGCCGGCCTCCATCACGCTCGCCAGCAGGATCTTGATGTTCACCTCGTGGTCGGAGGTCGAAACACCAGCGGAATTGTCGAGGGCATCGGTATTGATCCGCACGCCGGCCTGCGCTGCCTCGATCCGTCCCGCCTGGGTGACGCCGAGATTGGCGCCCTCGCCGACGACCCGGGCGCGGATGTGTCGGCCATCGACGCGAATGGCATCGTTCGCGCGGTCGCCGGCATCGGCCTGGCTTTCCGTTCCCGCCTTCACATAGGTGCCGATCCCGCCGAAATAGAGCAGATCGACCCGCATGGTCAGGATGGCGCGCAGAACAAGCTCGGGCTCGTGCGCGCCGGCCTCGAGGCCGAGCATAGAGGCCGCCGCGGCACTCAGCGTCACCGTTTTCGCGTTGCGCGGGAACACGCCGCCGCCCTCGCTGATCAGCGCGGGGTCGTAATCCGCCCATGACGAGCGCTTCAGCCCGAACAGCCGTCGGCGTTCCTCGTAGCTCTTCGCCGGATCAGGATCGGGATCGAGGAAGATATGGCGATGATCGAATGCGGCCAGCAGCTTCGTGTGACGGCTGACCAGCAGGCCGTTGCCGAAGACGTCGCCCGACATGTCGCCGACGCCGGCACAGGTGAAGTCCTCGCGCTGGATGTCGTGACCCAATTCGTCGAAATGCCGCGCGATGTTCACCCAGGCACCGCGCGCGGTGATGCCCATCGCCTTGTGGTCGTAGCCGACCGAGCCGCCGGAGGCGAAGGCGTCGCCCAGCCAGAAGCCGCGCGAGACGGCGATCTCGTTGGCGATGTCGCTGAAGGTCGCGGTGCCCTTGTCGGCGGCGACGACGAGATAGGGGTCGTCGCCATCGCGCCGGACGATGCGCGGCGGGGCGACCACCGTGCCGCCCGCCAGATTGTCCGTCACATCGAGCATCGCATTGATGAGCAGCCGGTAGCAGGCGATGCCCTCGGCCATGAACGCCTCGCGATCGGCATTCGCATCGCCGGTCGGCGTCGGCGGGCGCTTGAGCACGAAGCCGCCCTTCGCCCCGACCGGCACGATGACGACGTTCTTGACCATTTGTGCCTTCATCAGGCTCAGAATTTCCGTGCGGAAATCATCCCGCCGGTCCGACCAGCGGATGCCGCCGCGCGCGATCATGCCGCCGCGCAGATGGCAGCCCTCCATCCGAGCGCCATGCACGAAAATCTCGAACATCGGCCGCGGCAGCGGCATGTCGCCGGCGCGCGCGCTGTCGATCTTGAGGGCGATCACCGGCGTTGCGGCATCGTGGAAATTGGTGCGCAGCACCGCGTCCAGCAGCCGGCGGTAGCGGCGGAGGATGCGATCTTCCTCGGGGCTGGCAACGGCATCGAGCAGGTCGCGCCAGCGCGCATCCAGCGCCGCCTCGGCCTCCGGATCGCGATTCCGGTCAGGATCGAAGCGGATGTGGAACAGTTCGACCAGCAGCCGGGTCGCCGCCGGATTGGCGGCAAGCGCCGCCTCCACCGCATTCTGGCTGAACGGCGCGCGCACCTGGCGGCACCATTTGAACATGGCGCGCATCAGCCATACTTCGCGCCAGTCGAGCCCGGCGCGCAGGATCAGGCGGTTGAATCCATCGACCTCGGCCCGGTGGTCCGATTCGGCCTCGATTGCCTCCAGCACCGCGCTGGCCCGTCCGGTCAGGTCGAAGGCCTCGCGATCCGCGGTCTCCAGCGTGAGGCGCTGAAGCATGACCACACCGCCGCGGGCCGCGAGCCGGTAAGGCACCTCCTCGATCACCCGCAGGCCAAGGCTTTCGATCAGCGGCACGATGTCCGAGAGCGGCACGGCCTCGCCGGCGCGGAACAGCTTGAGCACCACGCGGTCGTCCGCCATGCCGAACGGCCGCACAAGGGCGAGGCGGAACCGGCCGGCGGCGCGCGCCGCGGCGGCAGCCTCGATGTCGCGCACGGCGATATGGGCCGGGGTGGATGCCGCATATTCCGGCGGGAAAGCATCGCCCCATTCGGCAAGGGTCGCCGCCGCCGTCACGTCGCCCTGTTCGCCGGTCAGCGCGTCGGCCAGTCTTTCTCGGAAACTGCGCGCGGCCTCTTTCATTGCGGCCTCGAGCGCCGCGACATCCAGTGCCCGGGCCCGCTTGGGGTCAGCGGCGATGATGAAATTCACCCGTGCCAGCGGCCCGTCACCCATCGCGGTCGCGTAACCGACCAGTTCGCCGCCGGCGGCACGGTTGATCATGCCGGAGAGCGCGTGGCGCAGCGCGGTGTCGAACCGATCGCGCGGGACGAACACGATGGCGGAGATGTGCCGCCCGAACGGATCCCGACGCAGGAACAGCGCCAGTTCCGGCCGCACCTGCAGCCCCATCACCCGCATCGCCGCGGCGAGGATTTCATCGGGCAGGCCCTGGAAAAGGTCGTCCCGCGGCCAGGTATCGAGAATGTGCCGCAGCGCGCGGCCGTCATGCCCCGAGGGATCGACGCCGGAGTCCTGCATGATCCGCTCAACCTTTTCGCGCAGCATGGGGATGCTGCGAGGGTTGCGGTTGTAGGAGTCCGGGGCGAACAGGCCGGCGAACAGGGTGAGGCCAACCGGGTGGCCGCTCGCATCGCAGGTCTTCACCACGACGACGTCATAAAGTTGGGCGCGCTGCACGCGGCTGCTGATATCGGCCTTGGCCACCGCCACGCGGTCGAACCGCGCGAGCGCCTCCTCGGCCACCGCGCGCCAGGCAGCGGCATCGCGCAGGATGTCGAACAGGGCGACGTCATCCGCGCGCAGCACGCCGAGTCCCGCGCCATCCGGCACGAGCGCGTAATCGCGCCCGAGTCCGATCTCCTGCAGCCCAAGCAGGATGAAATTGTCATTGGCGATCCAGCCGAGCAAGTCGCGCTCCGGCCCCTCGGCAAGAGCGGCGAAACGCTCGTGCAGGCGCTGGTGCATTGCCTCCGCATCGGCGACGGCGGCGGTGGCATCCTGCATCGCGCGGCGAATGTCCTGGGCGATCGCATCGAGCCGGGTCGGATCGGTTTCGGGGCCGAAGGCGATCTGGATCATCGACTCTGGCCGGCCCGCGCCGATCCCGCGCAGCGCGCCGTCCGCGTCGCGCTCGACCGTGAGCACCGGATGGACCAGGGCATGAACAGGCTGTTCCAGGCTTTGCAGCACCGCAAGAGCGGATTCCACAAGAAATGGGCGGTCGTCGTTGATCAGTTCCAGCACGGCATTGGCGTTGCCCCAGCCTGCGCCGCCGCCGCGCGGATTGAACACGCGCAGCAGGCTTTCACCCGGCCGCCGCTCCTGCGCGAAGGACCAGAGCGAGAGTGCCGCCGCCGCGACGTCCTCCGCGGGCCGGGCGGCGAGATCGGCTGTGGCGATGCCCGCTGCGTAATGATCGAGAAAACCGCAGGCCGCGTCCGCGAGGGGGCCTTGCAGGCTGCGCCGAATTGCGCCGGCGATCCCATCGAGCAGCGCATCGCGGCCTGGTCCGTGGCGCACGGTCACCGATCCGTGGCCCCGCCCCGTCGCGTCGTTCGCCGGGCTCATGACCGAACTCCCGATAATCCCGCTCCATAGCCAGAAGCGGACGCCGCCTTCACCGGCATCGATCTGGCGCCCGGCGCCGCAACGATCATCCCAAACCTGGCCGCGGACTCGAGCATGACGTGTTCCCCTTCGTCTGCCGTGTCGTTGAACTGTCGAACCGGTCCGACGCCTTGTCAATTCACGTCTGACCGGCGGCAGCTCCGCATGAAATTTCGTTCTTTATTGATAATAATTCAACGAAACCGTCATTTGATCCCGCTCAAGGCGGGACCGGAGATCGCTGCTAAACTGGCGGGACAATTTCCGGGTCGGACGGATATGGACATCAAGCGCGAGCACAAGATCAATTTCTGGTTTCTCATCGCCGCCGTGATCGGTGTGCTGCTGATCCAGAACCTCCTCACCCGTCCGCCAGACGTGAAGGTGATTCCCTACAGCGAATTCCTCACCCTTGCGAAGTCGGGGGGTGTTGCCGACCTCCGGATCGACCAGGATAGGATCACCGGCCGCTTCACCAAGCCGCCGGCGAAAACACCGGCGACATTCGAGACCAACAGGGTCGAACCGGCGCTAGCCGCGACACTCGAAAAGACCGGGATCAGCTTCGCGGCGACGCCGGGGCCCACCCTGCTCGAGCGCGCGCTTGGCTGGGTGCTGCCGATCTTCCTCTTCGCGTTCATCTGGCTGTTCCTGATCCGCCGCATGTCCGGGGAGTCCGGTGTCGGCGGCATGATGTCGATCGGCAAAAGCCGGGCGAAAATCTATGTCGAGAAGGATATCAAGGTGACCTTTGCCGACGTTGCCGGCGTCGACGAGGCGAAGGCCGAGCTACAGGAAGTGGTCGATTTCCTCCGGAATCCGAAGGAATACGGCCGCCTCGGCGCGCGCGTTCCCAAGGGGATCCTGCTGGTTGGCCCGCCAGGAACAGGCAAGACGCTGCTCGCGCGCGCCGTCGCCGGCGAGGCCGGCGTGACCTTCTTCTCGATTTCGGGATCGGAATTCGTTGAGATGTTCGTCGGCGTCGGCGCGGCCCGCGTGCGCGACCTGTTCGAGCAGGCGCGACGGCAGGCGCCGGCGATCGTCTTCATCGACGAACTCGATGCGCTCGGCCGCGCGCGCGGCGGCATTTTCACCGGCGGCGGGCACGACGAGAAAGAGCAGACGCTGAACCAGTTGCTGACCGAACTCGACGGGTTCGACAGCAGCACCGGCGTCGTTCTCCTTGCCGCGACCAACCGCCCCGAAATTCTCGACGCGGCGCTGCTGCGTGCAGGTCGGTTCGACCGGCAGGTGCTGGTCGACCGGCCGGACCGCAAGGGACGCATTGCCATCCTGACCATCCATGCGAAGCGCATCACCCTCGCTCCGGATGTCTCGATCGAGCAGGTCGCGGCGCTGACGCCGGGCTTCACCGGCGCGGATCTCGCCAATCTGGTGAACGAGGCCGCGCTGCTCGCCACCCGGCGCCGGGCCGATGCCGTGACGCTGGAGGATTTCAACCAGGCGATCGAGCGCATCGTCGCCGGGCTGGAGAAGCGCAACCGGCTGCTCAACCCGCACGAGCGGGACATCGTCGCCCATCACGAAACCGGCCATGCGCTTGTCGCCATGGCGCTGCCGGGCGCCGATCCTGTGCAGAAGATCTCGATCATCCCGCGCGGGATCGCCGCCCTCGGCTACACCATCCAGCGCCCGCTGGAGGACCGTTACCTGATGGACCGGCGGGAACTGTTCCAGCGGATGACGGTGCTGCTGGCGGGCCGCGCCGCCGAATCCCTGGTATTCGACGAGGTTTCGACCGGGGCGGCGGATGACTTCGTGAAGGCCACCGAGATCGCCCGCAGCATGGTGCTGCGCTATGGCATGGTGCCGGAACTCGGCCTCGTGGCCTATGAAACGGACTCAGGCAGCGCCTGGCTCGGCGGTGCCTCGGCCACCGATCTCAGGCCACGCCGCTACGGCGAGCAGACGGCGGATGCGATCGACGCCGCGGTGCGGGATATTCTCGATACAGCGTTCGAGGCGGCGCGTCTCATCCTGCGGCAGAATCGTGCCCTGCTCGACGAGGTGGCAGATGATCTGCTGCGGCGGGAAACGCTCGCTGCCGCCGATCTGCAGCTCATCGCCGCACGGGTGATCCGGCCTGCTGCCCTGCCCTTCCTGCCCGCGCCGGATCAGCCTTCGGCGGCGGCGGCGGCGAGTGTCACCACGATCGGGTGATGATCGGAACTGCCGCGGCCGAGCACCCGGGCCTCATGCGCGTGCAGGTCGCGCACCATGCAACGGTCGAGCCGGAACGGCACCATCTCGCCGGCGCGGCAGGTGGTCTGCCTCGGGCCGACATCTCGATATCCCCTGAGCCGGATCGGGCCCACCGCATTGTAGTCGCCAACGATCACCGCCGGGCCGTCGATCTGCCGGGCGATATGGCGAAGCTGCAGGCGGTTGAGCATCTGCCCGTGCGAGAGATGGACGTTGGCGAAGGTGATTCCCTGCGCCTCCACCAGCAGGGCGAGGCGCGGCGGCACCCTTCCGGGCATGACCGAAGCCGGCAACCGCACCGTGCCGGGCTCAGCGAGCGGTGCGGGACTCCAGACGGCAAGCCCGTAGATCCGCCCCTGCATCGGCGCGCGATAGAACCATCCGCCGCAAAGATCGGTGACCTGGGCAATCGACTCGGTCGCTTCCTGCATCAGCATCAGGTCGGGCCGGTAATCCTCGATCAGCGCCGCGACCTCGCGGGCCTCGGCGCCCACGCGGCGGAGCAGGTTCCAGCTGATCAGGCGCATCGGCAAACCTCCCTTTGAGCACGCCGTCAGGCCGGCTGACGGCAGGACAATGCGAATGATATGGTAGCCTCCCCGCCCATCTTGTGTATGCATGGCGGCATGGCAGCCAATGACGAACGGCGCGGATGCGGCCGCTGATTTTCCTGCTCCTGCTGATTCATTGCGGAGTCGCCTTGGCGGTTACGCGGCACGCGCTGCTGCGCAAGGCGGATGTACGGGCGGCCCTCGGCTGGATCGCGATCGCCTGGCTGTCGGCAGTGATTGGCGGCCCGCTTTACCTTGCCTTCGGCATCAACCGGATCAACCGGCGCGCGAGCCGCCTCTCCGTCCGCACCGACTCGCTCGATGTCAGTTTCGGCGAAGCGACACCGCCCGACGCGCAGCCCGCCATACAGGCGCTCGCCCGGGTCGGCCAGCGGGTCACCGGCGTTCCCCTGCAATCGGGCAACGCCGTTGCCATCCACCACGGCGGATCCAAGGCCTATCCGGCGATGCTGGAGGCGATCCGCGCGGCACGACACAGCATCGCACTCGCATCCTACATTTTCCGCGATGACCGCGTCGGCCGGACCTTCGTCGCCGCCCTTGCCGCGGCGCATGAGCGGGGGGTCGAGGTTCGTGTGCTGATCGATGGCGTTGGCGGCGGCTATCTGCGCGCGCCCGCCTTTCGCGCGCTGCGACGAGCCGGTGTGCCCTGCGCGAAGTTCCTGCACAGCTGGGCGCCATGGCGGATGCCGCTGCTGAACCTGCGCAACCACAAGAAGCTGCTGGTGATCGACGGCGGCGCCGGCTTCACCGGCGGGCTGAACATCGGCGCCGAGAATCTCGCTCCCGACGATCCGTCCGACCGGGTGGACGATGTTCACCTTCGCGTGGAAGGGCCGGCCACACGGCAACTGATGGCCAGCTTCGCCCAAGACTGGCTGTTCACAACCGGCGAGACGCTCGAAGGTCCGGCCTGGTGGCCGCAGATCGGCGAGGCCGGCGTGACGCCGGCGCGGGGCATCCGCTCCGGACCGGATGGCGACCTGTTCAACCTCGAGACGATTCTCGGTGCTGCGATCACCCTTGCGGAACGGCGGATCAGGATCGTCACCCCCTATTTCCTGCCTGATCCGCAGCTGGAGTTCGCCCTTGCCCAGGCCGCGCTCCGCGGGGTCGAGTTGCAGATCGTGATCCCGGAGCGGAGCGATCACCGGTTGATGGACTGGGCGATGCGCGCGCATCTGCGCTTCTTCCGCGCCATCCGCCCGCATGTGCGGCTCGGCGCAGCGCCATTCAACCACGCCAAGCTGGTGACGGTGGACGGCGCCTGGTGCCTGATCGGCAGCTCGAACTGGGACACGCGGAGCCTGCGGCTCAATTTTGAGTTCGATCTCGAATGCTACGATCCGGTCGTCTGCGCCAGGATCGACGCGTTGATCGACTCGAAAATGGCGGCGGCGGCACCGTTACGGCAGGGGCTCGAGACAGGGCCATTCGCGCCGCTACGCGACGCGGCCGCGCGCTTGCTCCTGCCCTATCTCTGAGGCAACAGGCCGAGCGTGGCTCTCGTCAGTTCCCCATCCGGCCGACGCAGCTGATCGAGGATGGTGAAATGGTCGGCGCCGGCCACAGGCAGGAGCGGCCCCGGCGCATGACTGGCGGCACGCAGGGCGTGCAGATCGCGGCTGTCGGTAACCAGCGCCGCCAGTTCACGCGTGCCGTAGGCGATCGCGAGGGGCTTGTTCACGACCGGCAGGCGCAGGGGCGACAGCGTCGCGGCTTCCTCGTCGGTCAGGCGCAGCTTCTCGTTGAGGTAGGTGTCGCGCAGCGGCCCGAGTTCGAACACGCCGGAAATGGCAAACCCCGCCGTCACCCGCGGATGGCGCAGCCCCATCGCCGCGAGATGCCCGCCGGCAGACCAACCCGACAGCACGACCGGGCCAGCGACGCCGTGCGCGGCGCCATGTCCCGCCAGCCAATCCAGCGCCTGGTGGATTTCGGCGACAATGTCCGCCAGCGTGATCTCGGGTGCCAGGGTATAGCCTGGCAGGGCACAGGACCAGCCATGGGCGCGCACCCCCTCGGCCAGGCAGGCGAAATCCTCGCGCCGGTTTCGCTGCCAGTAGCCACCGTGGATGAACACGAGGCAGGGGGCGTTGGGATCTTCCGCGGCGTAGATGTCCCAGAGATTGCGCTCACGCGGGCCGTACCGCAGATCGAGCCCGGCGGCATGGCGGGCGCGGAATTCACGCGAGGCGGCGATCCGTGCCTCGTTCAGCGCCGGGCTTTCGGGAACGGCCGCCGAATTGTCATAGGCGCGGTCACGCTCCGCCCGGCTCATCCGGCCCCATTCGGCACAGAGTCCGCGCAGATGCGGCGTGGTCATGTGGCGTCTCTCCGGGTAGCGGGTTCAGCGATGGCGGGAGACGGCATAATCCGCCGCCTCCATCATCAGGGCGCGCAGCGGATCGTCCGGCAGCGTGGCCAGTGCGTCCTTCGCCTTGCGCGCGAATGCGTCGGCCTCGCGGATGGTCTGGCCGATGGCGTCATGCCTGCGGATCAGATCGAGAGCTGTGGCGAGATCGGTTTCGGTCTGCTCGCCGTCCTCGATGGTACGGCGCCAGAACGCGCGCTCAGGACCATCGCCCGCCGCATAGGCCACCAGGACCGGATAGGTCAGCTTGCCCTCGCGGAAATCGTCGCCGACGGTCTTGCCCAGTTCGTTCTGGTCGGCCGCATAATCGAGTGCGTCATCGACGAGCTGGAACGCCATGCCGAGCGCCGCGCCGTAGCAGGCAAGCGCGCCGCACACCGCAGAGTCACGGTCGGCAACAACACCGCCCACCTCGCACGCCGCCGCGAACAGCGCCGCGGTCTTGCCCTCGATCACCTTGAAATAGCGCGGAATGTCCGTGCTGAGATCATTCTGGGTCGTAAGCTGGAGCACCTCGCCCTCGGCGATGGTAGCCGAGGCGTTGCAGAGAATTCGCAGCACGTCCAGCGAGCCGTCCTCGACCATCAGCTCGAAGGCACGGGCAAACAGGAAATCCCCCACCAGCACCGAAGCCTTGTTGCCAAACACGGCGTTCGCGCTCGCGAGCCCGCGGCGGAGGCCGCTTTCATCCACCACATCGTCATGCAGCAGCGTGGCTGTGTGGATGAATTCGACACAGGCGGCGAGGTGGATATGCCGCTCGCCGCGATAGCCGCAGAGACGCGCCGCGGCGAGGGTGAGAAGCGGCCGCAACCGCTTGCCACCCGCGGCGATCAGATGCGCAGCAAGTTGCGGGATCAGCTCCACATCGCTCGCCATGCGCGCGAGGATGGTGCGGTTCGTTTCCGTCAGATCGTCCTGAAGGACCACCGCGAGGCGATGCAAGGCATCTTCCTCCGGACGCGTGCGCGCCGTTCCGGCATCCTGTCCCGAGGTCAGCAGCCCATCCACAGCCGGTATCAACCTTGTGTTTCCATCTGGATCAGGACAGCATATCGGCGCGGGGGACAGAGGGTCAAGGCGGCCCGCGGGGAAGGAGACCGCATGGAAACGATCGTTGCGTCGACGGATACGATCCGCCTCAGTTTCCTGATGGCGCTCCTCCGCGATGCCGGACTCGCCCCGGTGCTGCTGGATCAGAATATCGCCGCGATCGAGGGCAATATCGGGGCGTTTCCCCGCCGGATCGCGGTTGCGACGGACGAGGCGGCGCAGGCCCGCCGCATTCTGCGCGAGGCCGGCGAGGCATGAGGCTTACCGAAGGCACCTTGCTTGCCGGTCGCATCCGCTACACCCAGGCCGCGACCGGGCATCGGACCGGAATCGAGCCCGTGCTGCTCGCCGCCGTCGTGCCGGCACGGCCGGGCGAACGGGTGATCGAGGCGGGTACCGGTGCCGGCGCCGGTCTTCTCTGCCTCAGCTATCGCGTGCCCGAACTCCGCGGGGTCGGCATCGAGCGGGATCCGGAACTGGCTGCCCTCGCGCGCGACAACCTGCGGACGAACGGCTTCGAGGGCACCACGATCATTACCGCCGACATCACCGGCCCACCGCTCACCGGCCCAGTCGACCATGCCTTCGCCAACCCGCCCTGGCGCCCGGTCGCCGACACCCCCTCGCCCGATCCCGGCCGCCGCCTCGCCTACGAGGCGCCCGGCGATCTGCTGCCGGCCTGGACCGCGTCTCTGACGCGATTGCTGCGTCCGCGCGGCAGCCTGTCGCTGATCCTCCCCGCGGCATCGCTCGATACCGCGCTCGAGGCGGCGCGCGCGGCGGGCTGCGGATCATTGCGGATCCTGCCGCTCTGGCCACGTGCCGGGAGGCCGGCGAAGCTGTTCATTCTCCGGGCAATTCGCGGCGGGCGCGGGCCGACCGTGCTGCTGCCGGGCCTTGTGCTGCACGAGGCCAGCGGCTTCAGCGAGGCCGCCAATCTCGTGCTCCGCGACGGCGCGGCCATCGACCTCTGAGCGGGCGATCACAATCGCGCGGGATGAATTCCGGCCGGCAATACCGCTTCCAGATGCGGCCAGAGTTCCTCATCCGGCACCTTGACGAGGTCGTGCTCGACGGTGCCGATCAGGTTGCGCGCCGGCAAGGGCGCCAGCGCGTCGCGCAGCGTCGGTATCAGCCGCGCAGGCGCAGCAAGGATCAAACCGCCGAAGCTGCCTTCGGGCAGCGCATTGAGTTCCGACGCCACGGTTCGGGCGAAGGCGATCTTTTCCGACTCGTGCGGGTCATGCCGCGGCTCAACCGCGTGATGCGCCGTCGAGCCGGTGTGGAACGATGCGCCCGGCCCATCGCTGCGCAGTTCGGAGGAACGCAGATGCGCCGCCACCGATTCGAATGTGCGCTCGGTCTTGAGCTTGCCTGGGGGACGGAACCGCACGAAGCGCGCCTGCGCGCCATCGGCAATCACGACGAGGAGGTCTTCGCTGCTGGACATCGCTACACTCCGAATGGTCTTGACGAGACGATTCTAGGAGCAGGTTCCGCGGGCGGAAATCACTCGATCGGGTAGGTTTGCCGGCCGACGGCCTTGTCCGCAACGCAGCCATGTCCCCAGGCCGGCTCGTACGACCCGATCCTTGATCTGCCTCAATGAAACGTTCCGAAACGATCGGCAAAGCGCTTGCTCAAGAGGCGTGGCAACGCGGGGAGTGGAAGCGGAATGTATCGTGACCGGATCAGGCTGGAGACGCTCTGGGGCAAGGTGATGTCGGCCGAGGAGGCCGCGCTGTCGATCAGGGACGGGATGGTGATCGGCATGAGCGGTTTCACCCGCGCCGGAGACGCCAAGGAGGTGCCGGTGGCCCTCGCCGAGCGCGCCCGGCACGATCCACTGCGGATCACGCTGATGACCGGCGCCTCGCTCGGCAACGATATCGACAAGACGCTGTCCGAGGCCAACGTGATCGCCCGCCGCATGCCCTTCCAGGCCGACCCGGCCCTGCGCCGCCGCATCAATAACGGCGAGGTGATGTTCATCGACCAGCATCTGTCCGAAACGGTGGAACAGCTGCGCGCACGCCAGCTTCGCCCGGTCGACATCGCCGTGGTCGAGGCGACGGCGATCAACGAGAAGGGCGGCATCGTGCCCACCACCTCGGTCGGCAACGCCGCGAGCTTCGCCGTGCTGGCGGAGAAGGTGATCGTCGAGATCAACATGACGATGCCGCAGGAACTCGAAGGCCTGCACGACATCTATTTCCCCTCGCGCCGCCCCTATCGCGAGCCGCTCGGGGTGATGCGGCCGAGCGACCGGATCGGCCTGCCCTATGTGCCGATCGACCCGCAGAAGATCATCGGCATCGTCATCACCAGCAAGGCCGACAGCCCCTCGCGCATCGAGCCGCCCGATGACGACACCGCCGCGATCGCCGGGCACCTGCTGGAATTCCTCGACCACGAGGTGCGCGAGGCCCGGCTCTCGCCCTCGCTGATGCCGTTGCAGGCCGGCATCGGCAGCATCGCCAACGCGGTGCTGCACGGCTTCACCGAAAGCCGGTTCAGCAACCTCACCATGTATTCCGAGGTGTTGCAGGACAGCACGATCTCGTTGCTCGACAGCGGCCGCCTTGTCTTCGCCTCCGGCTCGTCGATGACGCTGTCGAAGCCGCTCTACGAACGGGTGCTCGGCGATATCGGCCGCTACCGCGACCGGCTGGTGCTGCGCCCGCAGGAAATCAGCAACCATCCCGAAATCGTCCGCCGCCTCGGCATCATCGGCATCAACACGGCGCTGGAGGCAGATATCTACGGCAACGTGAACTCCACCCATGTCGGCGGCACGCACATGATGAACGGCATCGGCGGCTCCGGCGATTTCGCGCGGAACGGCCATCTCTCAGTGTTCGTCACCAAGTCGCTGGCCAAGGGCGGCAAGATCTCCAGCATCGTGCCGATGGTCTCGCATGTCGATCATACCGAGCACGACGTGGACGTGATCGTCACCGAACGGGGGCTGGCCGACCTGCGAGGCCTTGCCCCGCGCGAGCGGGCGGCGCTGGTCATCGACAACTGCGCGCACCCGCTCTACCGCGACGCGCTGCGCGACTATTTCAACGAGGCCGCGCGCAGCCGTGGCGGGCAGACGCCGCATCTGATCGAACAGGCGCTGTCCTGGCACGCCCGCCTGCGCGAGAACGGCTCCATGCAGGGGTGAAGCCTCCGGCGCCGCGCCCGGAGGCCCCGGCGCGGCACCGCGGGGTCAGACCCGCATCGGCATGAGAACGAAAATCGCGCTCTCGTCGCCGGCGGCGCGCACCAGGGTCGGCGCCGCGCCGTCGGCGAAGCAGAACTCCACCTTGCCCTTGATCTGTTCCGTCACGTCGTTGAGGTAGCGGGCCTGGAAGCCGATTTCGAGCGGGGTGGCACGGTATTCCACCTGCTCGGCGTCGAGTTCCTCGGTTGCCGTGCCCTGGTCGGGGCTGGTCGCCGAAAGCACCAGGAGGTCGCGGCCGACGGAGAGTTTGACCGGCTTGTTTCGCTCGGAGGTGATCGCCGAGACGCGCGCCACTGCGGCGGAGAAATCGGCGGTCTCGACGCGCAGTATCTTGTCGTTGCCCGTAGGGATCACCTTCGAATAATCGGGATAGGTGCCGTCGATCAGCTTGCTGGTCATCCGCATGGTGTCCAGCTCGAACTGGATGCGGGTTTCCGAGAGCGCGATCGAGACATCGCCGGAGACCTCGTCGAGCAGCTTGCGGATCTCGTTCACCGTCTTGCGCGGCACGATGACGCCGGGCATCCCCGCGGCGCCCTCGGGCAGCGGCTCCTCGACGCGGGCGAGACGATGCCCGTCCGTCGCCACGGCGCGAAGCACCGGCACTCCCTCCGACTCGGCGGCATGAAGATAGATGCCGTTGAGATAGTAGCGGGTTTCCTCGGTCGAGATCGCGAAGCGCGTGCGGTCGATCAGCCCGCGCAGCGCCTGCGCCGGCACGGCGAAGCGATGCGTCAGCTTGCCGGCATCGAGCTTGGGGAATTCGTCGGTCGGCAGCACCACGAGCTTGGTGGCGTAGCGTCCAGCCCGCAGCGCGAGCGGCGCGTCACCGCCCGGATGGTCGAGCTCGATCTCGGCGTTGTCCGGCTGGCGGCGCACGATCTCGTAAAGGGTCGCCGCCGGCGCGGTGACAGAGCCGTCCCTCATCGTCGTCGCGGCGACCTCCTCGATCAGCGCGATCTCCAGATCGGTCGCGGCGATGGTCAGCCGGCCTTCCTTCACCGACAACAGCACATTGGCCAGGATGGGAATCGTGTTGCGTTTTTCGACAACGTTCTGAACATGGGCCAGCGCCTTCAGCAGCGTTGCCCGATCCGCCTTGAGCTTCATGCGATCCTTCCAGTCAGCCTGACCGGGCTGCCTCAGCACCCGGGTCTCGCTGCATAGCCCAGTTCGAACCGGAATTGAACCATCCCGCCGCCCGATGGTGGGTGACAGCGGCGAAAAGCCGGGCTAAGGCAGGGTCCGCGGGGTGCAGCGCCCGGCTTCAGTTCGACAATCGGCAATGATTTCAACGCGGATCGGCTCATGACCAGACCAGTCCCGCCCGCCCTTGTTCATGGCCGCCGGCTGCCCAATACGTGGGACGTCGCGGCGATGGCACTCGTCTTCGCCCTGCTGATCGGGGTGGCGCACGTCGCGCAGGGCACGATGGCGCCCCTCGCGCGGATGAAATCGGGCCATATTCACCTGAATCCGGCGTGGCTGCCCGGCTACGCATTGCGCACGACGTTGCGCATGTTCGCTGCCCTGCTCGTCTCGCTCGGCTTCACCTTCACGGTCGCGACACTGGCCGCGAAGAGCCGGCGCGCCGCAATCATCATCATCCCGATCCTCGACATCCTGCAATCGATCCCGATTCTCGGCTTCATTTCCTTCACCGTGCTGTTTTTCCTGCATCTTTTCCCGGGACAGGAACTCGGCGCGGAACTCGCGGTGGTGTTCGTCATCTTCACCAGCCAGGCCTGGAACATGGCCTTCAGCTTCTATCAGTCGCTGACCACCGAACCGGCGGATCTGGTCGAGGCCTGCCGCAGCTTCGGCCTGACACCCTGGCAACGCTTCTGGCGACTCGACGTGCCGTTCGCCGTGCCGGGCCTCGTGTGGAACACCATGCTATCGATGTCCGGCGGCTGGTTCTTCGTGGTCGCGTCTGAGGCGATCACGGTCGGTCACACCACCTTCACCTTGCCGGGGATCGGCTCCTACGTTGCGGTCGCGCTGCAGCACCGCGATTTCGCTGCCATCGTCTATGCGCTGCTGGCCATGCTGGTGGTAATCCTGCTCTACGACCAGTTGCTGTTCCGCCCTCTTGTTGCCTGGTCGGGCAAATTCCGGTTCGAAACCGTGCCCTCCGCCGGCGAGACGGAACCCTGGGTCCTCCGCCTGCTGCGCCGGACCTTTCTTCTCCGCGCCGCAGGGGACTGGCTGAGCGACCAGTTTGCCCACGTCGTCCGCCTGCGCCTCGGCAGGGCCGACCGGAAGTTCGGGTCCGCCGGCCTCGACCGCGCCACCGGACGGATCGGCGACGCCGCCTTTTATGCGGTCGTGATCATCGCGGCCGGCGCCGCTGCCGCACAGGTGGTCGAGTTCTGCGCGCGCACGATGTACTGGAGCGATCTTGCCCAGTGCGTCGTGCTCGCCTTCTACACCCTTGCCCGCGTCATCGCGGCTTTGGTGATCTCCTGCGTGATCTGGGTGCCTGTCGGCGTCTGGGTCGGGTTCAGGCCGTGGGCGACGCGACTGGTTCAGCCAGCCGCGCAGTTCCTCGCCGCCTTCCCCGCCAACCTCGTCTTCCCCGTGGTGGTTGCCGGAATCGTGCATTTCCGCCTCGCTCCAAACATCTGGCTGACACCGCTGATGATCCTCGGCACACAGTGGTACGTCCTGTTCAACGTCGTCGCGGGTGCCGCCGCGCTGCCGGGCGACCTGAAGGAAGCGGCATCGAATTTCCGCCTGAGCGGGCTTCTCTGGTGGCGCCGGCTCATCATTCCCGGCATCCTGCCCTATTTCGTTACCGGCGCACTCACCGCGACCGGCGCGGCCTGGAATGCCTCGATCGTTGCCGAGGTCGCCTCATGGGGCCATACCACGCTGGTCGCGCGTGGGCTCGGCGCCTATATCGCGCAGGCGACCATGGCCGGGAACACCAGCCGCATCGTGCTCGGCGTGGCCGTGATGGCGGCTTTCGTGCTCGGCTTCAACCGGCTGGTCTGGCGCCCCCTCTACGCCTATGCCAGCCGGCGCACCAATTTCGGATAAGGAGGAGAGATGGACCAGCAAACCGCGCCCGGCATCCTGCTCGATGTCCGCAACTGCCGGCAATCCTATCCGAAGGAAGCCAACAGCGAACTGGTCGTGCTCGACGACGTCAACGTGACGCTGCGCGAGGGCGAGATCGTCGGCCTGCTCGGCCGCTCCGGCTCGGGCAAGTCGACGCTGCTGCGGATCATCGCCGGCCTGCTGCGCCCGACCCGCGGCGATGTGTCGTGGAAGGGTGCGCCGGTGCGCGGCCCGGTGCGCGGCGTCGCCATGGTGTTCCAGAGTTTTGCTCTGTTTCCGTGGCTCACGGTGCAGGAAAATGTCGAGCTCGGGCTGGAGGCGCAGGGTGTCGCCCGGCGCGAGCGCGAGGAGCGCGCCGAGGAGGCGATCGACCTGATCGGCCTCGGCGGTTATGACGGCGCCTACCCCAAGGAACTCTCGGGCGGCATGCGCCAGCGCGTCGGCCTCGCCCGCGCGCTGGTCACCCATCCCGACCTGCTGCTGATGGACGAGCCGTTCTCGGCGCTGGACGTGCTGACCGCCGAAACCCTGCGCACCGACCTGATCGACCTCTGGTCGGAGGGCAAGCTTCCGGTCAAGTCGATCCTCATCGTAACTCACAATATCGAGGAAGCGGTGCTGATGTGCGACCGCATCCTCGTCTTCTCGTCCGATCCCGGGCGGGTCGCGCACGAATTGCGCGTTCCCTTTCCACACCCGCGCAACCGGCTCGATCCGGCCTTCCGCAAGATGGTGGACGACATCTACGCGGTGATGACGCGGCGCAAGTCGCCGGCGGACCTGAAGGCCGAGGCCGCCCACCCGGCGACCGGCTTTGCCACGCCGCTCCACCCGATCGGCACCAACCTGATGTCCGGCCTGATGGAAACGCTCGCCGCCCCGCCATATGACGGCCGCGCCGACCTGCCGGCCCTCGCCTCCGTGCTGCAATACGAGGCTGACGAATTGTTGCCACTCGGCGAAACCCTGCAACTGCTGCGCTTCGCCGAACTTGAGGATGGCGATATCCGCCTGACCGAGCAGGGCCGGACCTTCGTGAATGCCGATACCGAGGAGCGCAAGAAGATCTTCGCCGCCGCCGCCCTCGCCAACGTGAAGCTGGTCGCCGCGATCCGCCAGGTGATCGACGAACGCTGGAACCATCGCGCCTCCGCCGTCCGCTTCCGCGACGAACTGGAAGATCACATGTCGCCCGAACGCGCCGAGGAAACGCTGCGCACCGCGATCTCCTGGGGCCGCTATGCCGAGATCTATTCCTACGACGAGGAAGCCCAGCAGTTCAGCCTCGAGGATATCGAGGAAGAATAGGGCCGTCTGATCCGCTTCGCCGCAATCGAGCCGCTTTAACCGGCGGGGGCGGCACGCCATCTGCTCTCGATGAGCACCGGAGCAGAAAGACTGCGTGACGTGCCGGTCGGCATCGATGCGACCGGCACCCGCACCGAGCATGATTCGATGGGCGCGATCGAGGTGCCGGCGGATCGCTACTGGGGAGCCCAGACCCAACGCAGCCTGCGCCATTTCGCCATCGGCGAACGGATGCCGACGGCGCTCTACCGCGCCTATGCGCTGGTCAAGAAGGCGGCGGCCGAGGTGAATGCCGAGCTTGGCGCGCTGCCCGGCTGGAAGGTGGCGGCGATCGTCCGCGCCGCCGAAGAGGCGATGGCGGGCGCACTCGACGATCATTTCCCGCTGCATGTCTACCAGACCGGCTCGGGCACGCAGTCCAACATGAACCTCAACGAGGTGCTGGCCGCGCGGGCGAACCAGCTGCTCGGCGCCGAACCCGGCGCTCGAGCGCCGATCCATCCGAATGACGACGTCAACCGCTCGCAATCCTCCAACGATACGTTTCCCGCGGCGATGCATGTCGCGACCCTCGCGGCGCTGGACGAGGATCTCATTCCCGCCATCGACGCGCTCGCCGGCGCCATCGAGGCGAAGGCCTTCGCGTGGATGGACATCCCCAAGACCGGCCGGACCCATCTGCAGGACGCGGTGCCGCTCACCGTGGGCCAGGAATGGTCGGGCTATGCGCACCAGCTTCGCGATGCGCTGGCGCGGGTCGGGGCATCGCGCGGCGGGCTGCTCGAACTCGCCGCCGGCGGCACCGCGGTCGGCACCGGCCTCGCCGCCCCCGCCGGCTTCGGCCGGGCGATCGCCGCACGAATCGCCGCGATCACCGGCAAGCCATTCGTTACCGCCCCGAACAAGTTCGCCGCGCAAGCCTCGCTCGATGCGATGGTCGCGACGATGGCCGCCTTGCGCGGCCTCGCCGTAGCACTGATGAAAATCGCCAACGACATGCGCTGGCTCGCCTCCGGCCCCCGCTGCGGCATCGGCGAACTCCTGCTCCCCGAGAACGAGCCAGGCTCCTCGATCATGCCCGGCAAGGTGAACCCGACCCAGTGCGAGGCGCTGGTGATGGTCTGCATCCAGACGATCGGCGATGACGCGGCGGTTGCCTTCGCCGGCAGCCAGGGCAATTTCGAGCTGAACGCGATGCGGCCGCTGATCATCAACAACGTGCTCCGCACCTGCCGGACCATGACGGAAGCCTGCACCGCCTTCCGCCGGTTTTCGGTGGAGGGGACCGCGCTGAACCGTGCGCGGATCGACGAACAGCTCGGCCGCTCGCTCATGCTGGTCACCGCGCTGAGCCCGGAAATCGGCTATGATCGCGCCGCCGCGATCGCTCATCACGCGGCGGAACACGGCCTGACGCTGCGCGAAGCGGCAACCGGCTATGGCGGCGTCGACCCCGCGACGTTCGACCGGCTCTGCGACCCGGCAAAACTCGTGAGCTCAGGACTGGCGGGCGCCTGATCCAGCCCGGCAAAGACAGGCTCCGCCGCGCGCATCCTGGCCGCCAGCGCATCGGCAACGGCGCGGATGCGCGGCACGTCGCGCGTATCCTCGTGCTGCACCAGCCAGATTTCCCGCTCCGGCAGCGGCAGTGAATCGATCCGCGTCAACCCCGCGCCGGCGGCGACGTGGTGCCCGAGCACGGCGATGCCCAGCCCGGCGCGGGCGGCGGCGAGCTGGCTTACCCGGCTGTCGGTCCTGAGGGCGACAGCCGCCTTCGGCGCCATCGCCGCCAGCGCGTCGAGCTCCGGATAGGCGCCGGTCTCGTCGCGCGACAGGATGAGCCGGTGGCCCTCGCCCTGGCTGCCAGGCCAGGCCGGCACACTGCGCGCGGCAAGATAGGTTTCGCTCGCATATAGGCCGAACGATACCGTGCCGATTCGCCGCCCCCGCAACGACTGCCCACGCGGCCGCGCGAGACGGAGGGCGAGATCGGCCTCGCGCGCAGCGAGCGAGAGGGTACGGTCATCGGCGATCAGTTCCACCACGATGCCCGGATAGCGGTCGGCAAGATCGGCCAAGGCGGGCATCAGCACGGAGGGCGCAAAATCGCTCACCGTCGTCAGGCGCACGGTGCCTTCCAGCCGCACATCCCGCCCGCTCACCGCCCGCTCGGCCGCCAGCGCCGCCGTCTCCATCCGCTCCACCTCGGCGCGCGCCGCCTCACCGGCGGCGGTCAGCCGGAAGCCGCGCGGCGTGCGTTCCAGCAGCCGCACACCGGCCCGCGCCTCCAGCGCCGCGAGCCGCCGTCCCATCGTCGATTGCCGTACGCCCAGCCGCCGCGCCGCCGCCGACAGCGTGCCCTCTCGGGCTATGGCGAGAAAGCTGCGCAGATCGTCCCAATCCATCGTCGCTCCTATGCGATTCCGCATGACGATAACCAAAGAATTGGATATTAACCAACTATTCTCGCATGGTTATCTGGGGGGTGAAGGAGATTACGCACATGGACTCGACAATCGACACCCGAACCGCCGGCTACGGCGCCCTGCTGCTCCGGCTAACTCTGGGCTTCCTGTTCTTCGCCCATGACTGGCTGAAATACGCCATCTTCACCCCTGCCGGGACGGAACATTTCTTCGCCAGCCTCGGTCTGCCGGGCTGGTTCGGCCTGTTCGTCATGCTGTGGGAACTGGCGGCCGGCATCGCGCTGGTGCTCGGGATATGGGCGCGGCTCGCCGCGCTACTGATCGTGCCGGACCTGATCGGCGCCATAGCGCTGGTGCATATCCATAACGGGTTCTATTTCACGGCGAAGGGCGGCGGATGGGAATATCCCGCGTTCTGGGCCATCGCCCTCGTGGTGCTCGCCCTGATCGGCGATGGTCCTTATGCCCTCGTCCCCACACCGTTCGGCCGGAGGACCGCGTGATGCAACCCTCGCTCTTCGTCAGCCATGGCTCGCCGATGCTGGCACTCACCGAAACCCCGGCGAGGATGTTCCTCGCCGGACTTTCCGCCACCCTGCCCAGACCTCGCGCCATTCTCGTCGTCTCCGCGCATTGGGAGACGGCAGAGCCGATGGTCAATGCGGTGGCCCGCAACGAGACCATCCACGATTTCTTCGGCTTCCCCCGCGCGCTCTACGAACTTTCCTATCCCGCGCCGGGCGATGCGGCGCTGGCGCAGCGCATTGCCGGGCTGCTCGGCGAGGCCGGTTTTCCCACCGGGCTCGACCCCGCGCGCGGCCTCGACCACGGCGCCTGGGTGCCGCTGCTACTGGCCTGGCCCGCGGCCGACATCCCTGTACTCCAGCTCTCGGTACAGACCCGGCTCGGCCCGCGCCACGCCTTCGACATCGGCCGGGCGCTGGCGCCGCTGCGGCGTGACGATGTGCTGATCGTCGGTTCCGGCAGTTTCACCCACGACCTGCGGCGCTTCCGCGGCCAGCCGGTCGACGCGCCGGAGGCGGAGGATGTGACGGCGTTCAGCGCCTGGATGGACGCGGCCATTGCCGGCAACGACATCGCCGCCCTGCTCGACTATCGCGCCCGCGCGCCGCATGCGCGCGACGAACACCCGACCGAAGAGCATCTGCTGCCGCTCTTCACCGCGATCGGCGCCGGAGAGGGCAGCGCGGCGCGGCGGCTGCACAACTCGACCGAGCACGCGATCCTGCGGATGGACGCCTACGGGTTCGGCCTGCCGGCCTGATACCGCACCGCCCAGCGCAGCGGAATCAGCGAGGCGAGCAGCAGCAGGCCGGCGACGACGAGGGCGGTGCCCGAGCGCGGCACGTCCGCCGTGCCGTCAGGCCCCAGCGTCGCCGCGTAGATCGTGGTGAACAGCAACGGGCCGACCAGCGCGGTCAGCCCGTTCAGGCTGGCGAGCAACCCCTGCAGCCGCCCCTGCTCGCGCCCGCCAATCCGGTGCGCCATGATCCCCTGCACCGCAGGCATCGCCAGCCCCCAGGCCGAGAGAACCGGGACGCCGATCCAGAAAATCCGCGAATCGGGCGCGAGACCGAACAGCACAAACCCCGCGGCGCCACCAATCAGGCCAAGGATCAGCGTTCTCGGCTCGCCAAGCCGGCGCACCATCGGCCCGACCACAACGCCGCCGACCACGGCAAACCCGACCCCGGCGGCGGCGAGGGTGGCGCCGATCAGCTGCGGGCGCCAGCCGAACCGCTCCTGCACGTAAAGCACCATGACCGAAGGCACCGCCTGCAGCGCGAGCGTGCCGAGCGCATAGATCGTCGCCGGCGCGGCCACGCCCGGCCGGCGATAGAAGCGCAGCGCATCTAGCGGGTTGAGGCCCCGCCAGCCGATCCGCCGGCGGCGGCGCGGCGCAAGCGATTCCGGCAGCGCCACCAGACCGTAGAGGAAGTTGGCGAGGGAAAGACCTGCGGCGAACCAGAACGGCAGGCGCAGCGAAACCGCGCCGAGCAGACCGCCCAACGCCGGTCCGAGCACAAAGCCGATCGCCGCGGCAACGCCCGAGACGCCGAACGCCGCCGCCCGCCGCTCGGGCGGCGTGACATCGGAAATATATGCATTCGCGGCGGCGATGTTGGCCGAGGAAGCGCCGGAGAGAATCCGCCCGGCGAGCAGCCAGCCGACCGATGGAGCCAGCGCCATCACGGTGAAATCCACCGCCTGGCCGAGGCAGGAGAGCAGGATCACCGGCCGCCGGCCGAACCGGTCGGACAGCGCGCCAAGCATCGGCGAGGCAATGAACTGCATCGCCGCCCAGGCGGCACCGAAGGCGCCGAACACATGCGCGCTCAGCCCGGCGCCCCCGCCGACCAGCCCGGTGATGAGCGCGGGCAGGACCGGCAGCACGATCGCCATGGCCAGCATGTCCAGCAGGATCGTGGCCATGATGAAGCCGAAAGCGGCCCCGCGCCTGCGGGACGTGGAACCGCTCATCGACACTGGCGCGAAAGACGCACCATCCCTCAGGCGTAGTCGGCGCTGGTGGTCACGTCGCGCGTGCGGTCCGACTTGATGGCGTGGAACACCGGCGATAGCGCGGTGGCCACGATCACGTTCACGACGAAGGTGGCCAGCGCAATGTAGCACGGATAGGTCATCCCACCGATGTGGAACGGATAGATCGCGCCCTTGAGATGGTTCAGCAACGCGAAATGCGTCGCAAGGCCGATGCCCACCGCCCAGCCGACCAGCAACGCCCATCCGTTGTAGAACCGGGTGAACAGGCTGAATACGATGGCCGGAAAGATCTGGATCATCCACATGCCGCCAAGCAGCTGCAACTGGATCGCGTACTTCAGCGGCAGGCCGAAGATGAACAGCAGCGCTCCGATAATCATCACGATCGAGAACAGCTTGGCGATCTGCGATTCCGCCGCCGCCGATACGCCGGGGGAGACGAATTCCTTCCAGATGTCGCGCGTGAAGATGTTCGCCGAGGCAATCGCCATGATCGCGGCAGGCACCAGGGCGCCGATCGCGATGGCGGCAAAGGCAATGCCGACAAACCAGCCCGGCAAGGTATGGATCAGCAGCGCCGGCACGGCGAAACTCGGCCCATAGGCTTTGAAGCCCGCGGCGAACTGGGGCAGCGCGGAAACGCCGGCTGCCACCGCCATGGCGCCGAGCAGGGTGATCAGGCCGAGCATCAGCGAATAGGCCGGCAGGATCACCGCGTTTTTTCGCACCGTCTCGCTCGAGCGCGACGACAGGATGCCGGTCAACGCGTGGGGATACAGGAACAGCGCCATCGCCGAGCCGAGTGCCAGCGTCGCATAGCCAGAATAAAGCCCGGTGGTATGCGGGCCTGGCTTCGGCAGCAGCAGCTTGGTGGAGGCGATCTTCGCGAAAATATGTCCGAACCCGCCCAGCGAGGCCGGGATCGCGAAGATCGCCACGATGATGGTGAGGTAGATCAGCGTGTCCTTGACCACAGCGATCATCGCCGGCGCGCGAAGGCCCGACGTGTAGGTGAAGGCGGCGAGCACGAGGAAGGCCAGGATCAGCGGGAGATGACTGCCGAACCCGGTACCGAGGTTGAACGCGCCGATGACCACCTGCATGCCGACAAGCTGCAACGCGATATAGGGCATGGTCGCGATGATGCCGGTGATACCCACCGCAAGCGCAAGCCAGCGGTTGCCATAGCGGCCTCTGACAAACTCTGGCCCGGTGACGAAACCGTATTTGGCGGCAACCCGCCACATTTTCGGAAACACAACATACAGGATCGGATAGGCGACGATGGTGTATGGCACCGCGAAGAAGGCGATGGCGCCTGCGCCGAACATCAGCGCGGGCACGGCAATGAACGTATAGGCCGTATAAAGATCGCCGCCGATCAGGAACCAGGAAATCAGCGTACCGAACTGGCGGCCGCCAAGCCCCCATTCGTGAAGCTGGTCGAGGTCACCGCCGCGCCAGCGTGCAGCGAAGAACCCCAGGATGAGAACGCCGACCACGAGGACGGCGAAGACGATACCGGCTATGAGCATGGCGACGTTCCTTAGCTTTCGGCGCGCCAGACGATCCAGATGATGACCGACGAGATCACCACCCAGGCGAGCTGGTACCAATAGAAAAAGGGAAAGCCTAGCACGGCGGGCTTGGCATGATTGAAGAACGGCACCCAGAGCGTTGCCACGAAAGGCACAAGCAACAGGAGCCGCCAAGGCGTTGAGCGCGGCTTGCGCTCTGAATTTTCCTCGGCCACGACATCTCTCCGCATAAAGTGATGTTCGTTTTTATGAAAAACGTCATCGCTCTTTAGGCGCACTTGCCTCTGACAGGCAAGCATTCATGCCATACGAGACGCCATCAGCCGCGCCGCCCGCAGGATCGCCGAAAGATCGCCAAGAGCCGTATCGAAATCGTTGTTTTCGATGATGAAATCGAATTCGCCCTGATGCGCGAGTTCGTCCTCGGCCTCCTCCATCCGCATCGCGATCGCGGCGGGATCATCGCCACGCGCCACAAGGCGGCGATGAAGTTCCTCAAGGCTGCTCGTGCGGATGAATACGCCAACCACATCGCGCGGCAGCGCGGCCCTGAGCTGGCGAAAGCCCTGCCAGTCGATATCGAACAGGATGTCCCGGCCCGCCGCCAGCATCTCCCCGACATGCGCGCGCGGCGTGCCGTAGGACCGGCCGAACACCGTCGCATACTCAAGGAATTCGCCTGCCGCGACCATGCCCGCAAACTGTTCCGGGGTGCGGAAGAAATAATGCACCCCCTCCTGCTCGCCATCGCGCGGCGCGCGGGTGGTGGCGCTGATCGACAGCGACAGCCGTGAATCACCGGCAAGCAACGCCCGAGAGAGCGACGTCTTGCCGGCGCCAGAAGGCGCTGCAAGCACGAGGCAGAGGCCGCGCCTATTCAATGTTCTGAACCTGTTCGCGCAGCTGCTCGATCGTTGCCTTGAGGTCGAGCCCGATGGCGGTCAGTTGCAGCGACGCCGACTTGCTGCACAGCGTGTTCGCCTCGCGGTTGAATTCCTGCATCAGGAAATCGAGCCGGCGGCCGACCGGCGCCGACTCGGCGAGTAACGCATGCGCCGCCTCGACATGCGCATCCAGCCGGTCAAGTTCCTCGCGCACGTCAGATTTCGTGGCGAGCAGCGCGATTTCCTGGGCCAGCCGCTCCTGCGGCACCGGGTCGGAATCGCCGAGCAGATCAGCCAGCGCGCCCTGCAGCCGGGCGCGGTGCTGAGCCGCCTGTTCCGGTGCATGAGCACGCGCCGCGGCGACCAGGCGGCGGATCGCGCCGAGCAGATCCGCGGCGATTACGGCAAGCCGACCGCCCTCGTCACGCCGCGCACGATCGAGCGCTTCGATGGCAACATCGAAGCCGGCGGCCAGAGTGGCGGCAAGAGCCTCTTGCCGGGCGGCCTCCGCATCTTCCGCGACATCCTCGGCGGGAGCGGGACGGATGACGCCAGGCAAGGCCAACAGCGCCTCGGCGCGCGGCACCATCGCACCCGGAATCCGCTCCGACAATGCAAGCGCATGGCGCAGGAGCCCTTCCAGCGCCGCCTCGTCCACCATCATCGCCGCCTGGGACTCGCGCTTCAACGTCAGCGTGGCGGACACATTACCGCGCTTCAACCGCTTGCCGGCCACCTCGCGCAGCGCCGGCTCGAGCCCATCCAGCCCCGCGGGCAGGCGCAACCGAAGATCGAGCCCGCGACCGTTCACGCTGCGGATTTCCCAGACGAAACTGGCATTGTCGTGGCTGCCCGCGTGGCGGGCAAAGCCGGTCATCGAGGCAAGGGTGGAGGTCATGGACGCAACGTTTCGCGCACATGATCAAGTGCGACAAGCCTCCCCTCGCGCTCGATATGCCAGAACGTCCAGCCATTGCAGCTTGCGGCGTTCTGAACCGCGGCACCGACCTGATGGATCGAGCCGCGATGCGCGCCGGCGATGATGCTGGCATCCGCCGCGACCGTGGCGCTCACCCGCCGCAGCCTGTCATGCAGCAATGTGCCTGGCGGGACCAAGCCGCGCTCGACCAGCACGCCGAAGGCGATACGCGGCGCCTCTCTGCGGCTCGGCATCGGCCTGGTCAGATGCGCCGGCGCCGCCCGCATTTCCCGCAGCCGCGCCCAGCCGGCCTCGACGTAGGCGGGATGACGCTCGATGCCGATGAAATGCCGGTTGAGCCGCTTGGCCACCGTCGCCGTCGTCGCGGTACCAGAAAACGGGTCCAGCACCACGTCGTCCGGGTTGGTCGCGGCCAGGATCACGCGGTGCAGCAGGGCCTCCGGCTTCTGGGTCGGGTGCAGCTTGAGGCCGTGCTGGTTGCGCAGCCGCTCGCCGCCGGTGCAGAGCGGAATCGTCCAGTCGCTGCGCATCTGGGTATCGTCGTTGAGCGATTTCATCGCCTGATAGTTGAACCGGTAACGCGATTTCGGCTCCCGCGCCGCCCAGATCAGCGTTTCGTGCGCATTCGTGAAGCGCCGGCCGCGGAAATTCGGCATCGGGTTGGTCTTGCGCCAGATCACGTCGTTGAGAATCCAGAACCCGAGATCCTGCATGATCGCGCCGAGGCGGAAAATGTTGTGATAGGAGCCGATCACCCAGATCGTCGCGTCCTTGTGCATCAGCCGCCGCGCCTCAGAGAGCCAGGCGCGCGAGAATTCGTCATAGGCCGCGAAATCGGTGAACTTGTCCCAGTCGTCGTCAACACCGTCGACCACACTGTCATCCGGCCGGCGCAATTCGCCACGGAGTTGCAGGTTGTAGGGCGGATCGGCGAAGACGCAGTCGATCGACGCATCCGGCAGCATGCGCATCATCTCGACGGCATCGCCAAGCAGAAGCTGATCGAGCGGCAATTCGCGAACGGCGGTCAAGGGCAATTTGGGCCTCGGTCTGTCTCTCCCCCCTATACCTGACGAACGCGCCGTGGTCGCGTCAATGGCTGATGCGCACCCGGACCGACCTTGCGGCTTGCATCCGGGGTCAAATCAGCCATCCTGACGCCAGCAGAGCGGAGGATTCCATGCCCTACGAGATGATTGTGACCGAAACCGACGGCGCCGTGGCCGTCATCCGGCTGAACCGCCCGGAGTCGCTGAACGCGCTGTGCGACCAGTTGATGAGCGAACTCGCCGACGCCTTGCGCGGCTTCGATTCCGACAAGTCAATCCGCTGCATCGTGCTCACCGGATCGGACAGAGCGTTCGCCGCCGGCGCCGACATCAAGGAAATGCAGAACCGTAGCTGGCCCGAAACCGGCCTCGACGATTTCATCGGAAAATCATGGGAAGTCGTTACCACGACGCTCAAGCCGGTGATCGCGGCGGTATCGGGCTATGCGCTCGGCGGCGGATGCGAGTTGGCGATGATGTGCGACATCATCATCGCGGCCGACACGGCGAAGTTCGGCCAGCCGGAAATCGCCATCGGCGTGATCCCCGGTGCCGGCGGCACCCAGCGCCTGACCCGCGCCATCGGGAAATCCAAGGCGATGGAGATGATCCTGACCGGCCGGATGATGGATGCCGAAGAAGCCGAACGCGCCAACCTCGTCGCCCGCGTGGTGCCGGCCGCGGACCTGATGCCGGAGACGATGAAGCTAGCCAGGCGCATCGCCGGCATGTCTCCCGTCGCCCTCCTCCAGGCCAAACGCAGCATCAACGCCGCCTTCGAGACCATGCTGGCCGAGGGTGTGAGATACGAGCGGGCGAGCTTCCTTCCGCTGTTCGGCACACCCCACCAGCGCGAAGGCATGGCGGCCTTCATCGAGAAGCGCAAGCCGGACTTTTCATAGCTCCCGCACGGCTCAGACAGGGAACTGGACGGAGAACAGCCGGTCGGAGGGGCCGTCCAGCTTTCTACCGACCGCCCCCTGCCGCCTTTGCTGCGATTGCTGCCAGCGTCTTGCAGAGCGGGGTCAGGACGGCCGAGCACCACGGCAGGGTTGCCTTCCGCCGAGGCCGCAAGACCTGCCCCGTTTCGGAGATCGCACGCAAGCCGCAACCCGGAGAACTGCGCGCGCCGGCCCGGGTGAAGGAACTTGGGCTAGGTCGGGGGCACGCACCCATTTGATGTTGCCATCGAATTGCTGCGGACAATTATCTGATTTATAATGAACTTCCTGCTATATCCCCCGATCGCGTAGGCAACGGGACAGAATCCTGGGATGGGGGCGACAGGCGCTTGCGGTCTATTGCCGGACGTCATCCGCGATTTCATCGAGGCGCAGGTCGTCGGCAGCGGTCTCCGACTCCCCCGGTTGCCAACAGTACCCCAGTCCAGCGTGGATACGCATCGGCTAATCCTCCCAATGCCCGGGATCGGGAAGCAGGTCGCGGTTTGTCAGGACGCTTTGACGTGAACTGGTTGGCCTCAGGCAGTGCCCGGCACACCTTTCGATGTCGAATACTCGAAATGCAGCGCCTCGTCCGGATGCACGATCGGATGGATTGCGTGAGCCGCCATCGCCGCTTCTGAGAAGCCCTGCAGGATCAGCTTGAGTTTGCCCGGATACTGCGCAACGTCGCCAATCGCGAAAATGCCGCGCGTGCTGGTCTCGCAGGTCGAGGGGGTCACAAGAACGTGATGAAGCGAAAGCTCAAGCCCCCAGGTCGCAACCGGCCCGAGATCGGTGGCGAGACCGAAGAACGGCAACAGCACATCGGCCTCGAGATGCCGGGTTGCGCCGTCGAGATCGGCGACCTCGACCGTGCGCAGCGCACCATCGGCGCCATGCAGCGCATGCAACTGATAGGGAATGATGAGGTCGATGTCGCCCCGCGCCGCCGCTTCGGCCAATTGCGCGGCGCTTTCGGGCGCGGCACGAAATTTCGGCCGCCGGTGGACCACGGCGATGCTCGATGCAATCCCGCACAGCGCCAGCGCCCAGTCCACCGCCGAGTCGCCACCGCCGGCGATCACCACCCGCTTGCCGCGCAACGCCTCGCGCCGCTTCACGTAATACTGCACCGCACCGCTCGCCTCGTAGGCGGCGAGTCCCTCCAGCGGCGGACGGTTCGGGCCGAATGCCCCCGCACCGGCTGCGATGATGATGGCCTTCGCGCGGACGATGTCGCCCAGGTCGGTGCCGATCGTGAAATCGCCCGAACTGCCGGAAATCGCCGTCACGAGCCGGCCGAGCAGGCGCGGCGCGGCGAAGGGCGCGATCTGCCGCTCCAGATTCTCGATCAACCCTGCCGCCTCGATCGCCGGCAGGGCGGGAATGTCGTAGATCGGCTTTTCCGGATAGAGCGCCGCACACTGGCCGCCCACCTCGCCCAACGCGTCGATCAGCACGGTGCCGAGCTTCAGCATCCCGCACTCGAAAACGGCGAACAGGCCGGCTGGGCCCGCGCCGATAATGGCCACATCGGTGGTGATCGTCTCTGCCATGCCCCATGCCTAGCCGAAACCGCGCGCGGGTCAACTTGCAAAGACGATCTGATCGGGCAGGATCGCGCCATGGCGATTCGGAAGATGACGCTAGGCAGCGAGGCTGAGACCGTCGCTCTCGCGCAGGCGATGGCCGCGCGGGCACGGGCGGGCGATGCGGTTCTGCTCTCGGGAAATCTGGGCGCGGGAAAATCGACTTTTGCCCGCGCCTTCATCCGCGCCCGCGCGGGCGATGCCTCGCTCGATGTGCCGAGCCCGAGTTTCACCCTGGTACAGACCTACGAACTTGACCCGCCGGTGACGCATTTCGACCTCTGGCGTCTCACCGGACCGGACGACGTCGCTGAACTCGGGCTGGATGCCGCCTTGGCCGGCATTGCCCTCATCGAGTGGCCAGACCGGCTCGGCCCGCTTGCCCCGCGCGAGGCGATCACGCTCGCGCTGGGCTGGGGCGAGGGCAATACCCGCACGGCTACCGCGTCCGGGCCGGATGCGCTGCTCGAAAGGCTCATGCGATGACGCCCCATGTGCGTTTCATCAGCGCTGACCGTCCGTTCCTGCCCGAACTCGCCCGCGCGTGGCTCGATGAGGCGACGCGTGACGGGCGCGATCCGGCCGATGGCGTGCTGTTCCTGCCCACCCGCCGCGCCGCCCGCGCCGCCGCCGCCGCCTTTCTCGACGCCAAGGGCGGACCACTGATCATGCCCCGCATCGCCGCCATCGGGGCGGCGGATGAAGCGGCACTCGGCATCCTCGCCGGGCTCGACCTGCCGCCGGCGATCACGGCCGAGGAACGTCGGGTGATCCTCGCCAGGCTCATCCTCGGCATGGGCGGGCGCGACGGCGCGCCGACCACCCTCGCCGCCGCGCTCCTGCTCGCGGACGATCTCGCCCTGCTGCTCGACACCGCCGCCCAGGCCGAGATCGACCTTGCGGAGACGCTGCCCGGAATCGTGGCGCCGGACCTTGCGGAACACTGGCAGCGCACGCTGGATTTCCTCTCGATCGTGACAAGGACATGGCCTGCCATTCTCGCCGAACGCGGTGCTATCGATCCGGCGGTCCGCCAGCGCATGCTGATCGACGCGCAAGCCGAACGCTGGCGCCTCACGCCGCCGGCGCATCCGGTCTGGCTCGCCGGGCTTGCCGCGGCCCCCCCGGCCCTCGGGCGCCTCGCGAGAGTCGTCGCGGGCCTGCCGCACGGTTGCGTGGTGCTGCCGGGGTTCGATCCCGATCTGCCCGATAAAGCCTGGTCGATGCTCGATCACACGCCGACCCACCCCCAGGCCGGACTGAACCGCCTTGCCGAAGCGATCGGCGTGCGACGCGAAGAGGTTGCACCTCTGCGAGAAGGCGGTGCAACCGGCCGCGAGACACGGGTTGCACTCCTGCGCCGCGCCTTTTTGCCCACGGCGCCGGCAGCGGATATTGCCGCCGCATCGGCCGACGGACTCTGGCGACTCGATGCAGCGGACGAGCAGGACGAGGCGCGTGCCATCGCGCTGACCCTGCGCCACGCGCTCGAAACGCCAGGGCGTCACGCCGCGCTGGTTACGCCGGATCGCGGCCTGGCCCAGCGTGTCGCCGCCGAACTCGAACGGCTCGGTATTCGCGCCGAGGACAGCGCAGGGGAGCGGCTTGCGGACACACCGCCCGCGGTGCTGCTGCGCCTGCTCGCCGCCGCCGCCGCGAGCGACTACGATGCCGTGCCGCTTCTGGCGCTGCTGAAACACCCCCTGGTCAATGCCGGCCTGCCGGCGGGACGATGCCGCGCCCTCGCCCGTCGGCTAGACCTGCTGCTCCGCGCCGCCCTGCCCGGCCCCGGCTTTTCGGCCATGCGCCATGCCGCCGATCACTCAACCAAACCGGACGAGGCGCTTTCGACCTTTCTCGCCGACCTGCAGGTCAGCCTTCGCCCGCTGTCGCTCGGCCCGGCGAAGACGTCGCCGGCCAGCCTTCTCGCCGGGTTGGTGGAGGCAGCGGAGGCGATCGCCGACGAACTCTGGACCGGCGAGGCCGGGGCGGCGCTGTCCGAACATCTCGCCGTTCAGATCGCAGCGCTCGATGCCCTGCCGGATGTCGAGGCGACGGAACTCGTGCCGTTGCTCGACGCGGTGCTCGGCAACGCCCGGCTGCGCCGCCCCAGAGCGCGCGACGCCAATCCGCGCGTCGCGATCTGGGGCATGATGGAGGCGCGATTGCAACGGGTCGACACGCTCGTTCTCGGCGGGCTGGTCGAGGGCGTGTTTCCGGCCGAACCAGAGCCAGGCCCCTGGCTTTCGCGCCCAATGCGGCGCGCCGCGCGGTTGCCGGACGATGCCGAGCGGATCGGCGAGGCCGCGCACGATCTCGGCATCCTGATCGCCTCATGCGACGAGGTGATCCTGTCGGCGCCGCGCCGGCGGGGCCGCGCGCCGGCGGTACCTTCGCGCTTTCTGGCGCGGATCGACCTTGCGTTGCGCGGGGCCGGCAGCGCACTGAAGCAACATCCCGCCAGCCACTGGTCGACCAGGCTCGACCAGCCGACACTGCGGATTGCCCGGCCCCGGCCGGAACCGCGCCCGCCGGCCCGTGCAAGGCCCATCTCCTATTCGATCTCGAAAGTCACGACGCTGCTGAGCGACCCCTATGCGATCTATGCCGGCGAGGTCTTGGATCTGCACACGCTCAACCCGCTGCAGGCGGAAACCGATGCGGCACTGTTCGGCACTATCACCCATGATGCGCTGAAAGCGGTGACCCGCACGCCGGACTGGGCGTCCGCGCCGGATGCGGCGGCACGACTCGCCCACGCATTTACCTCGGAACTGCGCGGCAAGCGCCTGCGCCGTGCGCTGGAGGCGTTCTGGCTCGTGCGGCTCGAACGGATCGCCGAATGGATCGTCGAGATCGAGCGCGGCAGGCTTGCCGACCTGGGCAAGGCGGATGACATCAAGGTGGAACTACCCGGCGAATGGCGGTTCGGCCATTTCACGGTGAAGGGGCGTGCCGACCGGATCGAACGCCGGGGCGAGACCCTCGCGATCATCGATTACAAGACCGGCAGCCCGCCCGCTGACAAGGCGGTGGAGGCAGGCAGCGCGCCACAATTGCCGATCGAGGCGGTCATCGCGGAGGCCGGTGGCTTTCCCGGCTTCACCGGCAAAGTAACGGAACTCGCCTACTGGAAACTGTCGGGCGGCGCCACGGAAGGTGAAACGCGCGCGCTGTTCGGCGGCAATGCCGGGCCACTCCGGGCGGTGATCGACGCGGCGCGGACGCAGATCCCTGCCCTGCTCGCCTATTATGCTGACCCGGCGACACCGTTTCTCGACGCGCCGCATCCGGGCCGCAAACCCTATGACCAGCCCTTCGCCGGCATTTCCCGGCGCGCCGAATGGCAGGAGGACGCATGAGCGGCGCGATCGCAGCAGCCGAGGCGGCGCAACGCGCGGCCTCCGACCCTTCCGTCTCGGCCTTCGTCGGCGCTTCGGCCGGCTCGGGCAAGACCAAACTGCTGACCGACCGGCTGCTGCGGCTGATGCTCTCCGGTGCCACGCCGAGCCGCATTCTCTGCCTCACCTTCACCCGCGCCGCCGCCGCCGAGATGGCGATCCGCCTCCGCCGGCGGCTCGGTGACTGGGCGATCGCCACCGACGAAACTCTCGATGCCGATCTCGCGGCGCTGGACATGCCGGCGGATACCGGGACGAGGCATCGAGCAAGGATGCTGTTCGGCCAGGTGCTCGACCTGCCGGGCGGCCTGCGGATCGACACGGTTCACGCCTTCTGCCAGTCGCTGCTGCGCCGCTTTCCACTGGAAGCGCAGATCTCGCCACATTTCGCCGTCGCCGATGAGGCCGAAGCCGCAGTCCGCCGCCGCGGCGCGCGCGAGGCCGTGCTCGGCGATGACAGCCGCGCCGCCGAAGCCGCGCTGCGTCTGCTCGCGGGGCAGATTTCGGAAACCGATTTCGCCGGACTGACCGACCGGATGCTGACCGATGCGCAGGCCCGCCTTGCCCGACTCGTGAGCCGCCACCCAGATGCCGGCATCATCGCGGCGATGCAGGCAGCGGCCCTCGATGCTCCGGATGACGACGAGGAAACGATCCGCCGCGCGATCGTCGAATTCGACGATCGCGAGATCCGTGGCGCTCTTTCCATCATCAAGGATCGGAGCTCGACGAAGGCGTGTGAAAAGGCGGGCGAACTGCTCAGCTGGCTGAATCTCGAAACAGAGGCGCGCCTCGCCTGCCAGGATATCTGGATCAGCGGCTTCTTCACCGGCAAGGGCGACCCACGCGCGATGTCTTCGCTGGTGAGCAAGGGGCTCGACGCCGAGGAGCCCACACTCAAGGCCACGATCGAGGCGGAACAGGGGCGATTGTTGCGCGCGAAAGACCGGCTCGCGGCGCGCCGTCTTGCCGATCTTTCGGCGGCGCTCGCCCAGCTCGTGTTGCCGATCCAAGCCGCCGAGCAGAGCGCGAAGCAGGGTAGTGCGCGGTTCGACTATGCAGACCTGATCGCCCGCGCCGCGCAACTGCTTGTCGACCCCGGTGCCGCCTGGGTGCTCTACAAGCTCGACGGCGGAATCGACCACATTCTGCTTGACGAGGTGCAGGACATCGCACCGGCGCAATGGGAAGTGATCGACGCGATCGTCGCGGAATTCTTCGCCGGCACCGGTGCGCGGGACGGCACCGCACGCACCGTCTTCGCGGTGGGTGACCGGAAGCAGTCGATCTATTCCTTTCAGGGCGCCGATCTCGCGAGTTTCGACGCCTGGCGGGCGGGGATCGGTGCGCGCGTCTCGGCCGCCGGCGCGCGCTGGCACGAAGGCAGCCTTGCGACATCATTCCGCTCCACGGCGCCCATTCTCTCTCTGGTGGACAAGGTATTCGAACGCGGGCCGGCACGCAGCGGTGTGGTCATGCCGGACGAGGTGCTGGCGCATGGCGCGAGCCGCGCCGGACAAGCCGGCTCGGTCACGCTCTGGCCGCTGGTGCCGGCGGATCCCGACCCCGAACTCGCTGCCTGGGCACCGGCCGAGACCTACGCCGAACAGGCCTCGGCCAGGCGACGACTGGCCAGGTCGGTCGCGGGCTGGATTGCCGCAAATGTAGGCACGATGCGTCTCGAGTCTCGCGGCCGGACGCTCGCTCCCGGCGATATCCTGATCCTGGTCAGGCAGCGGAACGAATTCGGCGTCGCGCTCACCCGCGCGCTGAAGGAGGCGGGGGTCAAGGTCGCGGGGCTCGACCGCATGGTGCTGACCGAAACCCGCGCCGTGGCCGACCTGATCGCCCTCGCCCGCGCGGTGCTGCTGCCGGAAGACGACGTCGAACTCGCCACCGTGCTGGCCAGTCCCCTCGGCGGGCTTTCCGACGAGGAATTGATGAATCTCGCCCTCGACCGCAAAGGCACGCTGCGCGACGCGTTATTCACCCGCGCCGACGAACACGTGGCCTTTGCGGCGGCTCGCGACCTGATTGCCGAAGCGCAGGCGCGGGCGGATTTCGTCACCCCCTACCGCTTCTTTGCCGAGGTGCTGGGGCCGATGGGCGGGCGGGCGCGGCTGCTCGCCCGGCTTGGTCCCGAGGCGGCGGAACCTCTCGATGAGTTGCTCGCCACCGCCCTCGACTATGGCACGCACGAAGCGCCGAGCCTGCAGGGTTTCCTCGCCGCGCTCGACGCCGCCGCAGCCGAGGTGAAACGGGAGGCGGAAGCCGCGGGCGATTCCGTGCGGCTGATGACCGTGCATGGCGCGAAGGGATTGCAGGCGCCGCTGGTGATCCTGCCTGACACCACCGGTCAGCGGGGGAAGGAAGCGCGCGACCTGCTTTACTGGATCGACGCACCGCAAGGCGGCGGCGAGGTTCCCATTTTTTGCCCGCGAGCCGACATGCGCAGCGCCGCCGTGCGCCAGGCTCTCGCCAGTGCATCCGACCGCGGCTTCGAGGAATACAATCGGCTTCTCTATGTTGCGCTGACCCGGGCGGAAGACCATCTGATCGTTTGCGGTGCTGCGACGAAATCCCGCCTCCCCGAGACCTGCTGGTATGAAAGCGTGCGCGCCGGTTTCGAACGGCTCGATGGAGTTGCCGAAATCGAGGCCGAACCGCCGCTCGACGGCACGATTCTGTATTATGCCGCACCGCAATCCGCACCGCCGGACCGGCTTGCGGCAATCAGCACGGCGACTGCGGCGCCGCTGCCCGGATGGATCGGTCCGGAAACCGGCTGGCGCGCAGCACCGCCGCCCGAACCAAAACAGCGCATCGACCGGCTGGTACCCAGCAGGAGTGCCGAGGGGGAAAGCACCGGTCTGGCCGCCGCCTCGCCGCTCGCTGGCCGTGGCACGGGCCGGGAAGCCGCCATGGCGCGCGGGCGGCTGATCCACGCGCTGCTGCAGCACCTGCCGGATCTCCCGCCAGGCGACCGGCGGGAGGCCGCGCGCCGTTATCTGGCGCAACCCGGTCACCGGCTTGGCGATGTGGAGCAGACGGATGTGATCGACGCGGTCTTTGACGTGCTCGATCACCCGGACCTGACAGCACTGTTCGGCCCCGCCTCACGCGCGGAGGCACCGATCGCCGGCATCGTCGGCGGTGTTGAGATCGGCGGATTGATCGACCGGCTCGCGGTTTTACCCGACCGGGTGCTCATTGCCGACTACAAGACCGATCGCCAGCCGCCAGCAGATCCGGCCGGAATTCCCGAAGCCTATGCGGCGCAGCTTGCTGCCTATGCCGCCGTGCTTGCCGAGATCTATCCAGGCCGCCGGATCGACGCGGTGCTGGTCTGGACCGCGCGGGGCCATGTCATGCCGGTGCCCGCGGCAAGGCTCGCGCGACATGCGCCCAAGCCGGACCAGCCATCCGCTTGATCGTCGCCGGGCGAGACGCCATTCTCCCCATCAACATCTCGTTTAAGGAGCAGGATCATGGGTGCAGCAACGAAAGCCGTATCTGACGCGGAGTTTTCAACTTCAGTTCTCGACTCGAAGGAGCCGGTGCTGGTCGATTTCTGGGCGGAATGGTGTGGCCCCTGCAAGATTATCGGCCCCTCGCTCGAGGAACTCGGCAGCGAATATGCCGGGCGCGTCACGATCGCCAAGGTGAATATCGACGAAAACCCGATGACACCGACGCAGTACGGCGTCCGCGGCATCCCGACACTGATCCTGTTCAAGGACGGCAAGCCGGCGGCGCAGCATGTCGGCGCCGCGCCGAAGAGCGTGCTCAAGGCCTGGCTGGACAAGAACATCTGATGGCCGTGGCGGACGATCCGGAGTCGCCACCAGCGACGCCGCCAATGATGCGCGCTATCGCCATGCCGGCCGACGCCAATGCGAATGGCGACATTTTCGGCGGCTGGCTGATGTCGCAGATGGACCTTGGCGGGTCGAATCTGGCGGGCCGGATCGCCCATGGGCGAATCGCGACCGTGGCGGTGGATGCGATGAGTTTCATCCGTCCGGTCAAGATTGGCGACGAGGTCAGTGTCTATGCCGAGCTTCTGAAGGTGGGCCGGACTTCGATCCAGGTGAATGTCGAGGCCTGGCGCCGGGCGCGCGATTCGGCGAGCGAGCGGCGGGTGACGAAGGCGGTGTTCACCTTTGTCGCGATCGACAGCGAAGGTCGTCCGCGCCCGATCGCACCCGCCCAGGCTTGAGTTAATCGACTTCCGACAGCGGACGCGCCACCGACTCGAGCGGGCGGCGCGCTGCCTCGACGCCGATCGCCGCCTCCACTGCGGCGGCCCCCAGCATCAGGAGGCCGCCCAGAAGATCCCCGTAGAACAGGTTGATCCGCTCGCCACTGCCTATCAGCATCCCGAACAGGAGAGGACCTGCAATTCCGCCCAGAGCGGTGCCAAACGCGTAGAACAGCGCGATGGCGACCGCCCGGATTTCCAGCGGGAAGCATTCGCTCACGGTCAGATAGGCCGAACTTGCTGCGGCCGAGGCAAAGAAGAAGATCGTCGTCCAGGCCGCGGTCTGCCCCGTCGCGGAAAGATCGGCACCAACGAAAAGCAGCCCGGTGGCGATCATCAGCAGCCCGGCGGTGGCATAGGTCGCGGTGATCATCGTGCGGCGACCGACCGTATCGAAGAGGCGGCCGAGTATCAGCGGCCCCGCGAAATTACCCAGTGCGAAGGGCAGGATGAACATCCCCACCCGATCACCCGGCACGCCATAGAATTTCGTAAGAACAATGGCATATGTGAAAAAGATGTAAGAGGGGCAAAAATGTGGGTGACCGTACATTTTTTCCTTGCACCGATTCGGCGCAGGGGAGTCTTTGGGTCATGTGCCTCCGTCCGTCACCCTTTCCGCGCTGAGCCGTGCAGAGCTTGAAGCTCTGCTGGTCGAACTGTTCGGTGAGATCGCCAGCCTGAAGGTGATCGTTGCTGAATTGCGCGAAGAGAATGCGCGACTGAAGGGTCTGAAGGGTCGCCCGCATATCAAACCGAGTGGCATGGAAAAAGGAACAGCGCCGCCGAAGCCCCAGAAGCAGGAGAAGCGTCCCGTTCGGGGCAAGGTCTCACCCCGGGTCAAAGTCGAAGAAAAGGTGATCGGGATTGAGGTCCCGCCAGGAGCTGTTTTCAAAGGTCATGAACCTTTTCTGGTCCAGGACCTCGTGATTTCGGCGACGGCGACCCGTTACCTGCGAGAGCGCTGGATAACGCCGGATGGCCGGACGATCCTGGCACCATTGCCTCAAGGAACCGCAGGCCATTTCGGTCCGGAACTACGCCGCTTCGTGCTGGTGCAATATCATCAGGGTCAATCGACGATGCCGCGGTTGCTCGCCTTGTTGCGATCGCTGGGGATTTCGATCTCGAAGCGGCAGTTGGTTCGCCTGTTGAACGAGAACCATGAGGCGTTCATCGCTGAAGCTCAGGATGTTCTGCGTGCGGGACTGGAAACATCTTCCTGGGTCAGTGTGGACGACACCGGTGCACGGCATGCCGCAAAGAACGGGTTTTGCACGCAGATCGGCAATGAGTGGTTCACCTGGTTCCGCACGCGGTCCTCGAAGAACCGGATGAACTTTCTTGATCTGCTCCGTGCCGGGCATACCGATTACGTGCTCAATGACGCGGCCTACACCTACATGCGCGATCATGGTCTTCCCGCCGCGACGATCGCCCTTCTGGCGGCGAGCCCACAGACTCGGTTCGCTGATCAGCCGGCGTGGACGGCTTTTCTCGAGCGGCTCGGCTTCACCGCATTGGCGGTCACGCCTAACCCAGTGCGGGTTGCCACAGAAGCGGCGCTATGGGGCAGCGTTCAGGCGCATGAATTTCTGTGCGATGCCGTTATTCTGAGCGACGACGCCGGACAATTCAATATCGGCCGGCACGCGTTGTGCTGGGTCCACGCGGAACGGCTGGTGCATAAACTGGACACGTTCAACGACCAGCATCGCGCCGCTCAAACGCGGGTTCGTGGCCTGATCTGGGATTTTTACGCGGACCTCAAAGCGTACCAGCAAAAACCGGGCAAGCGGCAGGCTCGGGCGTTACGGACCCGCTTCGACCGTATCTTCCTCTGCCGCACCGGCTTCGTGACGCTGGACCGTCTGCTGGCGCGGCTGCACGCCAACAAGGCCGAACTACTGATGGTGCTGGAACGGCCGGAAATCCCGCTCCACACCAATGGTTCGGAAAACGAC
>NZ_JFHO01000064.1:0-24752 GCF_000724705.2 Acidiphilium sp. JA12-A1 | reverse complement strand
CACCGTTTTGTCGCGACGCGCGCCTGCCAACACATGCTCGATGAAGCTGATCACGTCGGCAGGCCGCAACCGCCCCGGATCAACTATCGCATCACCAAAGCGATGATCGAGGAACCGGTTGGCGAACCGCAGCGTGTGATAGATCGTCCGCGGACTCAGGCCGCGATGCTTGACCAGATAGGTCTCGAAGTTCGCCAGCAGGGTCGCGCGCGCCTGCTGCGCCTCGGTCAACGGCACCGGCTGCGTGACGCCGATATCGAGCAGATGCTGCGCGAACCGGCGGGCCAACCTATACGGCCATACCGAGCCCGTCTTCTTGCGCGGCACCTTGCGTCCCAGATGCTCGGCCATGTCGAGCGTCAACGCCGAAGGACTGATGCCCTCGACATCCATCGCGTGCCCCACCTTCCGCAGGATCGATTGGTAGGTCTTGACCGTGCCGGCGGTGTAATTCTCCGCCGCAAAGCTCTCGGCGAACGAGTCCAGATACGGCTCGATGCAGGTCTGCAAATATTGAGGCATGATCGTCGTGCTCCATGTTGTTGGAGCGATGAAGATTATGCCGAATGGGATTGGTGCGATCATACCGCCAACCGCGCCCTGCCGAGCAGATGCGGCATAATCCGGATCTCGGCATTATGCCCCAGTTCATGCAGCGCCGTGCTGTAAAACCGATCCGCCGTCTTGAATTGCTCGCGCTCGGGCATCGTGACCCGGTCTTGCGCCAGGGTGTAAAAGGCCCGGTCGCCGGGCCGGTAGATGATCGGCACCCCGGAATTGCTCATCATCTGCTCGGCTGCGGCGTGGCGTTCCCATGCCGCCAGGGCGGGCCGGGCCTCGATCTTCGGCATGCCGGCGATCTGCTCGGCATTGAACACCACCGCCGAAAACACCCGTGGCCGTTCCAGCTCGACGCTGCGGTAAACCTGATTGCCTTCGGCATCCTTCACCGGCCGTCCCTGCTCGTCCTTCACCGGCACCCGGTCAAACTTCTTGAAATACTGGATCAGCGTGCCCTTTTCGCCCTTCATCACCTGGGCATCGAGGCTCTGCGCCTGCTTGTAGGTGGTCCAGCGCGGATCGCTGTAGCCCTTCATCTCGGCCACTGCCATCAGCCAGATTGCGTTGCCGCCCTGGTAATCCTTGCCGGTGATCGCGTTGTAGGGAATGAACCGGAGGCCGCTGGGCTCCCACGGCTTCACCCAGGGTGCGGTGCCATCCTCCAACTGCTTGACGATCGAGGCGGCAACCGTCTGGGCATAATCACCGGCCATGGGTGGCCTCGTTGGTATTCTCCACGTCCGCATTGGACTCCCAGGCATCCGCCTCATCGAGTGCCGTTTCCTCAACCAGTCCCAGCTGCTCGACCTCAGCCGGGTCGATCTCCACCATGACGCCCGGCCGCATCAGATCGGCCAGATCGCGCGAGATGATTGGTTGCTTCGGGTCCATCGCTGTCCTCCTTCTCAACGTGCTCTGTATCGTCCGGCGCAATCGGACGGCCCTACCTCGGCCCCCTACCCTTCCCCGGCACGCGCGGGAGGGCTGCGCAAGCCAACCTTGTTGCACAGGCCATCGGTCGGGTCGGACTCATAGGATATGTTCGGAGCAGTGTTGCGGTGCGGCTCGGGATCTTCCGCCATGCCCGCAAACCGAACCGGGGGCATTAGCGCCCGGCCCGGATCGCGGCGATCATCCGGCGATCCAGGCCCGCCATGTCGATCTCACCCCGAATACACCGCTCATTCACGGCCTCAAGCTCCGGGTGATGAACATAACCCTGGCGGTTATTCGCTGCACGGGCCTGCTCGATCGCGCGCCAGCGCCGCATCATCTCGGATTCCGAAATTTTGCTGACCAGCCGGTCCATCCCGCGGCGCCTCTTTACTACCGGAAGTAGAGGTTAAGAAGAAGCGCAGCGAAGTTCAAGGAACCTCAAAGGTTCATTTCGGCTCGGCGAATGTCTGTCTTGGAAAAATCATCACCTTTGAACAGCAGCGCCGCCCGATAAGATTTGGCGGCGCCATAGGCAAAGCAATCGCCCATATTCAAGGCGGCCGGATGCCGCCCCTTCCCGAAATCGGCATAAGCCTGGATAGCCAGATCATACTCACGCTCGCCAAGAGAAATGACCTCGATCCCGAGCGCGCTCATAAAGCTCTTCACCTTTTGCCGGGCACTGTCCATCGAAAGGCCGAAGCTGCGGCAGAGCCCGGCCGTCGCCTCCCACATGGCAACCGGCGAGACGAGACGGGTGCGTTCCTGGGCCAGAATATCCGCCAGCATGTCGGCATCCTCCTCGCCGGCGATCATCGCGATCAGGGCCGAGGCATCGATGAAGATCATTCCCCCTCCCCCGACAGATCATCGAAAAATGCCTTGTCTGCCTTCAACCCTGTGGGCGGCGGCAGCGGATTGGCTTCGCGCCACTCGCGCAGGCGCTCGCGCAAGGGCTTGGCTTCGCGGGTTCGGTCAAGCTCGGCCTGCACCGCAAGCCGCACGGCATCCTGTTTGGTTAAACCCCGCTCTTTCGCCAGTTTGGCGACAAGCTCGGCGGTCGCATCATCGCGGATATAAAGGGGCATGGGCGCCTCAAGATATTCAAATATCTACCTAAAGATATCTCGATATTCAGTCTGGAGCAAGGATATCCACCAGAACATCGCCTGCTCGACATATGCCTACGCCACGGAATGGATTTCCAGGCTCCTCCCATTGCCAGTGCTACCTTCACCGCCGAACGGCTTCCATGTGACCGAATGCCAGGAACTTGGCTTTTAGTTCCCACCCCCCACACCGCGTGACGCCGCGATATCGCTGATCGAGCGGAGCAGGACCAACGGATCGTCCCTCGATTGCTCAAAGCCGCGCCGCTGCCAGAATTCGGCGGCTTCCCTGTCAACCGCATTCACCATCAAGGCCCGACCGCCGATAAGCGAAGCCGCCTGAACGCAGCGCTGAAGGGCGTGCTTCACAAGGCCTGTGCCGATGCCCAACCCCGCCCACCTGGTATCGATCGCCAGTTGACCGAGTAGCATGCATGGAACGGGATTGGGTGGCTGCCCTGTCCGGATCGAGCGGGGCAGAACTGTCGGCACGATAGCGGTGGGAGCAAGGCCGTAATATCCAACAACACGACCAGCCTCATGCACAACGACGACGGCGGTAAAGCCCTTCTGCTGGTTGGAAAGCGCACGCGATTTGAGCCATTGATCGAGCGGTGATTTCCCGCAGGAGAACTCCGATACATCGTGAGCAGCGGTAAGTGGTTCGGGCTCCGACAGCGGCAAATAGCTCACCGCTTGGCAACGTAACCGGGCTCCCACGGCGCGGGTCGTTTGAGGACTTCCACCATCTCCGGCACCGGAGCGGCGGGACGCGCCAACACATCCATGAATTCGGCAAAGCCTTCCGCGCTCATCCGGATCAAGCCCTGCTCCATCACAACCTCTTCTGCCGCACGCACAGCGGCGTCGCGTACGAAATCCGTGCGCGAACGTCCGCGCAAGCTCGCAGCGCGATCGATCATTGCAACATCCGCCTCGGGCAAGCGCATCGAGATCGGGTATTCCTTGCGTTCAGCTACTGTGGCCATGGCTAATCTCCTTGCCTACCATATAGCTCGTTGTATCGCAGATTCCAATACATAAAACTCGACACCATCACCAACGATCTCATGAGGAGCGGCGCAGGATGATGATGCGAGCGCAAGGTTCTTAAAAGCCTGGCTCATCAGGGCACCGGCCGCCTCGGCTTACTCGCTCCCCCTATCAATCACCCCGACATCACGCTTCATCCTTGACCCGACGGATTTGGGTGGCACGGGCATAGCCTCTTTGTTAGACTTTGCCGGCGATGAACTCCTCTCAGCAAAATATCGAGGCAACCTGATCCAGTCAGATATATCGACACGCCTCGCTCCAACCTGACCATCTGCAATATTCGGCATCTGACGCGTGTCGTACGACAGAAAGGGATTTCAAATCGATGCAGTTGGCTCTGTTCCCAGAGCAAATCAGACTCATCAGGGTCCGACCCGAACACAACGAAATGCGCTACTACCAGATCGAGATCGTTACAGACCTGTTCGGTGCCGTCGGCCTCGCACGAACGTGGGGGCGGATCGGAGGTTCCGCACACTCTCGGTTTGATCCCCTCCCCGATCTCGGCACCGCCATCGATGCCCTCCGCAGCCTGGCTCGCGCCAAACGTCACCGCGGCTATCAGGACTATCCATCTACAGGGTGGATCTGACAAAGATACAATTCTGCTACAGCCAAGCTCAGGCGCATTCGAAGAGCCAAGTTCCGATCGATCAGGCCTTTGTAGCCGAGCGCGATGCAAACCACCCGGCTGTATTGCAGACATTAGATCGAGCGCGACGCGTCACATGCGTGCGGCCTTGGTGGCCGCGGCATCCCGCTCGCTGCCCGGATCCCCCAGATCGATCGCGCCAGGTTCAGCTCGCCGGCCCGCGCCCGGGCCACCATCCCGTGGAAATATCCGCCCGGCGATCCGCGGAAGTGGTCGCTCGGCTTGGTCGAGACGATGGCCAGTGCCACGGCCGCCTGCTCGCGCCCCATCGCCAGGCACGCATCCCCCCATAGCGGCTTCGAGACGCCGAGGTCATGACGCAGCCAGTCGGCCGCCTCCACGATTTCCGGCCATCCGGGCGAGGATTTCGCCAGGTAGGCCCGCAACCGGGGCGCCAGCTTGACCAGCTCGTCCGGTGTCATGCGGAACACCGTCCCGTCCGGCGGGATTTCAGGCTTTGTCGCCCGACTGCCGGTCGGCCGATGCCCGGCTTCCTTCCCATCCTCACTCCTGCCGATTCTCGTCGAGCCTCCAGCGCTCGTGCCCGCGCCACCCGGGATCGAGCTACGTCCTCTCAATGCAGATACGTGATCCGTAGGATTAAGTGTCTGGTTTGTATGTGTAATGTGAGGCTCTTCAATGAGCCCCTTGGGGCTCATATTTGTTGATTCGACACCACCCTGCGCGGCCTCCTTCAGCGTGTCGATCGCTGCCTCGAGCCTGCCGCGAAGGTCGGCCTGTCGGTTTTCCAGCGTCGTCACGCCGAGCGTCACCTCGTCCAGCTCCTCGATACGGCGGATCCGCGCGACCAGGCGCCTCGCCTCATCCGCCTGGCGGACCCATCCTTCGGCGATCCCGAGCTCTGTCGCCGTCTCCACGATCTGCTGGATCCCGCGCACCGCGATCGTCGCCCGACGACGCAGCTGCTTCAGCGCCTCGAAGCGGGCCCGGCCACGCTCGGCGATCTCCCGGAACTCGGCCTGGCGGACCGCGATGGGCGAGAGATCGAAGCCATACGCCTCGACGATCCGGCCGCGCAGGTCCCGCCGGCCATACCGCTTGCCGTTCGGACTGTCGCGCATGGTGACCAGCCCGAGATGGGCGAGCAGCCGGTTCAGCCGCTTCACCTGCGCCTCGCTCAGGCACAGCGCCTCCATCTGCATCGCCGCCGACGGCCAGACGATCGGCCGCGCGCCTTCCTGCCAGTCCTGCACCTGGGTGAAGCGGAACAGCCAGTCGATCGCCTGCGTGATCCGCGGGCCGAACCGCAGATATGGGGCCGCCGCCTTGAAGGCGGCCAGCACCCGGCCAGGGTCGACCTGGCCGCCCTCACTCACCGTACCGAAATCATCGGCGAGTCGCTCTGTCGCAACCATCCCGAGCGTGAGGCGCCGCGCGCCGCGCACGCCTCCTCGTTTGGGACCCGGCCCCGATTCGGGGCGGAAATTCTCCATCTTGATCCTCCATCAGTGTCAGATCGCGACGGGCAAAGCCCTCCCGTGAGCGGAAACGGCAATTTCCACTTGGCAGGATGGCTTCCGATGAGTATGTTCGGGATTGCGAAATCACCGAACGGCTCGCGGAGCCCGTAGCGAATTTAGCGAAAGCCCGCCCGGCAAGGCGGGCTTTCGCGCGTCTGGGTTATAAAGTTCTGGGTGAGGCCGCCCTCCATTCCTCAATGAGCTGCTGGAGCGCTTGGCCGCGGCTGCGCAAACCTTTTCGCTCCTTGATGGTGTCGATCAGGCTGATCGTCTCGTTCGGAAGGTGGACGAGCACACCTGTAGCGCCGCGCGCGCGTTGCCTGCGCCTGTAGCGTGCGCTCGCATCATCGCCGGCGGTACGTGTGTTCGGCATCCTGTTCACTCCACCATCTCTATGGCTAGTCAGTCACCATTCAGAGATTCACGGAGCGAGTCCACAGTTTCTTGCGCCCGAGTCGCGCTTAGGGGCTGATATGAAACGCTTTTTCCTAAAATTTTTCTTTGCACCCCCGAGTCGCGGACGGCGTAGATGGCTGGCCTGAGAGCGCCGGGCGCATGCGACTCGGGACCGGGAGTCCGACCTGCTGGATTTTGTCCGCCATCCGCAAACCACGGTCAGGGGGCAATTAGCCTGGTCCTGGGATCTTGTCCGGCTCTGCGACACCGTGGCCGCTCGCTGCCGCAGTTCCTTAAACTGCCGCTACTGCATAGTTTCGGAATCTTCCTCGGGCCATAGGCCGACATTGTCCTTGCTGCTCCGGCCGATCGTGCAGTGACGCCCACTCACTCCCATTGCCAATTGGCACATCTCTACCATATAAGTGCCAGAGGAGAGCAGTTGTGAAATTCGCCACGGTTCAGCCACTCACGGCACGTCCTGACATTCCCGTTATCACAGATGAGGAAGCAACGGCGCTAGCTCGGGCTACCGTCAATCTTTTTCGCGCCTGGAGCCTGACTGATCCGGAGGCCCGAGTGCTCCTTGGCGAGATGGCCCAGCGGACATGGGCGCGCTGGAAGGCTGGTGACGTCGGCCGGATCGACCGTGACCTGCGTGCCCGGATGGCGATACTTATGGGGATCCATAAGGCGCTGCGCTATCTGTTCACCGACCCTGCCCGCGGATACGCGTGGATCCGCAAGCCCAACGACGCCTTCGAGGGTCGGAGCGGCCTGGATTTGATGTTGCGCGGAGAGATCACCGATCTGATGGACCTTCGGAAATACCTGGATGCAGAACGGGGCGCTTGGTGAATGTACCGATCCGCCGGGTGAGCTGGCCGCGCACCATACGCATTATCCGCTCTATCTATCCGCCGATTGATCTCTTCGAGGACATTGCCGACCCGGCGGACTGGGATGCTTTGGCCTCGGCCGAGGCCAAGTTCAACCCGCGCATCCGCGATAGCATCGGAGATCTGTCCAAGGTGCCAGTGGCGCGGCGCGTAACCGGGCCGGGCGCCAGTTGGGTCATGGCACCATTCGTTCATTGCTCACCTCTACGGCCTAGCCGATTCTCAGATGGCAGCTTCGGACTCTACTACGCGGGCGACCGCACGGAAGTCGCGATAGCCGAAACCATCCACCACCACGCCCGCTTCATGCGCGCCACCAACGAAGACCCCGGCTGGACCTCGCAGTTCCGCGAACTTGTCGGAACCATCGATGTAGATCTGGACGACGCGACCGGCCGTGCCGACCTCCTTCATCCCAATGAATATGTCGCCTCGCAGACCTTCGGAGCCGAACGACGCGCAGCAGGATCAAACGGCATCATATGGCCAAGTATCCGCTATCCGGACGGTCAGTGCATCGCTGTTTTCTGGCCCGACGTCATTCCGATTCCCATCCAGGGCGCGCATTATGCCTATCACTGGAACGGCAGCGCGGTGGATTACGTCAAGCGTCTCGACGATAGCGTGGTCTGGGAGGTGGCGTAGCCGGCAACACCGCCCTGCACGTGGCCCCACTCAGACACTCCGGACTCTTCCACCGCGGAGCCCCCCGCGCCGCACATCACTCGCGTCACCAGGCGGATGGGATGGAGAAGGCTGAGGGGGGCGCGACCTGCTCCCCCGGGAGGTCCTCGGTTTAAGGTTTGCCAGTTCTCTCAAGCAGGAGCCAGGCAATAGGGCCGGCAAGGTTCGAACGAGCAGAACATTGGCATTTTGAAAGAGTATCAGGCGGGCTTGTCTGCGACTGATCTGTGCCACAAGCACCGGGTTTTCCGTCTGCTCATGGGCTGATTTCCGGGCCATTGTCGTCCGGCGCCGCGCTTGACATCGCGTCATTCAGCATGCCGCGCACCCGATCGATCCGATCTGTGCCCATTTCGTCTGGTGAAGACCCGATCCCCTCACCAGAGTCCACGGGGTCATGCCGAAATCACGCTTCAAACCAGCGTCTGCTCCCGATGCAATGCCGAGGTACCCATTCGGCACAAACCGTGGACGCTGGTCATATGCTTGGACCATTGCTCACTAAAGTCCACGGTTTATGCCCAGAGTCAGGATGCAAACGAGTGTAGATTTTGGTGAGAGGCAGCGTTGGTGGGTGCGCAACCAGCCATATGGACCCTGTCAGCTGACAAGGGTGAGCGGCGGATAAGCCTTTGATCTCGTGATGTTGGCCTTGCGACCACAAATGATTACGGATCTCGGCAAAAGCTCGACGACTAGGCCGTGGACTCTGGTGAGGGGATGATCGGGAGGCACAGGAAATCTGAACCGGGGCGTGGACTCTAGTGAGTTGCCATAGGACCGGCACCACGGCGTGGACTCTGGTGAGATGCCAAGAAAACAGAGATCGGGATGTGGACTTTGGTGAGGAAATCGAGTCTGGCGTGCTGGCGTGGACTCTGGTGATGCCAGCCTTGATGCCGAACTGTAGGTGTCTATCGGATCGATTGCACGCGAGGACGCACCGGTGGCCGGCTTGTTTTCAGAATTACACCCTCGTCCACGATATCCACCTGCGCATCTGGATATACCGCAAGAGCCAGCTTCAGCGCACTCGGCCAGCGAGCCTTGAAATGATATACTTCTCGATAGCCGCAGCCGAACTGCGCCTTCAGAGCCTTCCAGGTGACTAGCTTTGCGGCGGGCAGTGCGTGCAGGCGGTAGGCCAGCCAGAGGTAACAATCCAGCGCCCCGGGGTTGTTGTTGATGGCCTTGATGGCAGCTTCCTCAAGCGGAACCGGATGCTTTTGCAGCTGCTCGAAAAAGCCCTCCGAGAGTCGCGCCATTGAGAGCATCGGCTTTCCGCTGCCCTCCTCGGTATCTTCGACGAACAGGGCGCCGTCCATAATCGACTGGTTGATCAAACCGACTGATTTGCCGCCCTGAATGTGAAATGTCAGGCGGCAACGGCTGATCCTCTCGGCCTGATCCTTGACCAACTTCGCTGTCTTGCCGCCGACGCTTACCCCGATTCGACTCAGCCAGTCCCGCAAAGAGCGCCCGAGCTCAATTTCTCTCGACCCGGTCCTGATCGCCTCGGTCTGAAGGTAGAGAAGGATAAGTCGTGCATGTGCCCCAAACGGTACACCGACGAAATCTAGAGGGCCTTCTTCGCTCCTGGGCTTCCGACCAGGCTCGACGACAAGCCTTGTTCTTTCAATGCTGATTTCCCATGGTTGATCATCCGCCAGCCTGCGATGAGGGAGGGCGCACTGAGCCCAACCCGAATAGGCAAAGCTCAGGGTCGTGTCCTCGTCCCCCATATACTGGGCTGCAGCTTCAACAAAACTGCGCTCGATACCGGCATCAAGCGCCCCTGCCCTTCCCCTCGCCTCGATTAGATTATGGATTTCTCCCATCGCATTTTCCAGTGACTCGGTGATCGGACAAATCCGATATAGCAAAGTTATCAACATCTGTCGCTGTGGACTTTGGCGAGGAAGCTATTTGGTAGAATATTAGATTCTTATTATTAGTTTCATCGCAAGGGTCCACGGGATAATCCTGTTAAGTCGTTGATTTTCCACTTCGGGTCTCTCTCAAGAGTCCACAGATTTTATCACTGAAGTCCACAAGCGAGGCTCACGACCTGTGGATAAGATCCTGCCAACCGGATCCGACTCGCGGTGTATCCCCCCGCGAATCGTGGAACGCTGGCTCACCAAAAAAATGGATAGAACCGCATCTCAAGCACTTAATGGCAGTTCTTCAGCTATCATAAGAAGCCGAATTTTCTGGACAACAACTTGCAAGGCCCATATGACGTGACGGGCAACGCCTGTCAGGGCGTAATTTTGCCGTCAGATCGAGGCTTCATTTAGTCTTCGGAGGGTTTCAATCATAATGGACCAGATCGAGTCGCCGCCTGACAAAATCGTCCGACATGCGACACTTTTGTCCAATCAACTTCATGTATTGCGACAGCGCATGTATCCACCGGAGGCACAGAAATCCCTCAGGCCGTTTGCAACGCATGAAGTCTCGTCACTGACGTCTATCCCCGAATCGACGCTGCGGACGATGTCGATTGAGGGTAAGGGCCCGATCCCTTCGCGGCGTGAAAACAACCACCGGACTTATACGCTTGAGCAGGTCAACGAACTCAGGCAGTTTTTTGCCGCACAGAAGCCGAACGATGCTCTCCGCTACCTACCTCGCAGGCGCGCTGGCGAACACCTCCAGATCCTCGGTGTCGTGAATTTCAAGGGCGGTTCGGCCAAGACCACCTCAAGCGCGCATCTCTGCCACTACCTGGCACTGCAGGGTTATCGGGTGCTGGCGATCGATCTCGATCCCCAGGCCAGCCTTTCCGCAATGTTCGGTGCCCAGCCCGAACTTGATGTCGGTGCCAACGAGACGATTTTCGCATCTCTGCGAAGCGGCGAAGACAGGCGCCCGATGCGCGAGATCGTGCGCAAGACATACTTTACCGGGATCGATCTCATTCCTGGCAACATCGAAGTCATGGAGTACGAGCACGAGACCCCTCGCCTTCTCGCTGAGAGCAACGGCGGCGAAGCGGCTCTGTTCTTCGAGCGTCTCAGGATGTCGATTGCCGAGGTTGAAGACGACTATGACATCGTCATTCTCGACACGCCGCCATCACTGGGCTTCCTGACTCTTGGCGCCATCTGTGCGGCCACCGGGCTAATTGTTACGGTTCATCCGGCGATGCTCGATATGATGTCAATGTCCCAGTTCCTCTTGATGATGGGGGATCTGATCAGTGTGATCGGTAGTGCTGGCGCAGCCCTGCAGCAGGACTTCCTCAAATACCTGATCACGCGACATGACCCTAACGACCAGCCGCAGACGCAAATCGTCTCGTTGATGCGCCACCTTTTCGCCGATGACGTCTTTATTCCGACCGCGATCGAAAGCACTGCGGTAGAGAGCGCCGGGCTGCACAAGAAGAGCATCTACGAACTGGCACCCGGTGATGTCGGTCGTGACACGTATCGGCGTGCGCGGGATTCCATGGATGCCGTCAATTTCGCGATCCTCGAGATGATCAACAGGGCCTGGGGGCGCAAATGAGCAAGAAGCCATCACGATCGATCGTCGGCAGCTTCAACCTGCTGTCCCAATCCCTGCGCCCCGACAAAGAACCGGTCGAACCAAACAATCCGTCTTTCTCCCCCGCACCTCACCACACACCCAGGATGCCGGCCGGCGTTGTCGCGGCCACCGAGCGGTCGATCTCCCAACTCCGCGAGGAGCGTGACCAGCTCAGGGCCAGGCTTTCGAATATGGCCCCCGATGAGTTGGACCCGGCCATCTTGGAGCCCTCCCCGATCCCTGATCGTCTGCCGGACGATGATCAGGAAGGCTTTAATGCCCTGGTGGATTCAATTTCTGCCGAGGGACAGAAGCTTCCGATTCAAGTCCGCCCCCACCCATCCAAGCCCGGTCGCTACCAGATCGTCTATGGCCACCGTCGTTGGAGAGCCGCCCAGCATCTGGGTGTCAAAGTCAGGGCGTTCGTTGTCGACCTGGACGACAGGGAACTGATCATCACGCAAGGACTGGAAAACGAGTCCCGACAGGATCTGAGCTGGATTGAGCGTGCGTCGTTCGCCAGGAAGATGGAAGACCGCAGGATAGATCCACGCGACATCAAAGGCGCGCTGAGTATCGACGACGCCGAACTCTCGAAGATGCGGATGGTGACCCGCGTGATTTCGCGCGAGCTCATCGAGACCATCGGTCGTGCACCCAAGATCGGTCGTCCCCGGTGGCTCAACCTTGCCAAAGCGCTGGAATCCGATCCATCCAGGGAAGCGGACGTTCGCCAAACCTTGTCAGGTGACAAGGCCCCGACCTCGTCGAACGAGCGCTTTAGCCTCGCTATGGCGACGCTTCAGGCAGAGCATTTGAAGTCGTCTGACGAGATCGATCTTCTGACCTCGAAAGATGTTCGAATTGGCACGGCAAGTTTTTCCGGGTCCAGCGTCACCATTCGGTTTAGCAAAGATCATGCTGCGCCGCTTCGGGAATTTATTCGAAGCGCACTCCCAGAACTCGCTGATGCCTATGAGCGGCAAGTTGCGTCCAGCCGGTCCAAAAAAGGCTGATCCAACCCCCAACCGAGTCAGACCAACGGCGCGTCCATTTTTTCCAAGGTTCGTCAGCTGTGTTATAGCACCGGATAAATCTTGTCAGATGACAAGGCGCCTGAGGAAGCGCGGCACCATGCCTCCGGTCCTATAAACAAGATCAGGAAAATTGTGTATTTGCGCAGCCCGTGCCCGCCTTCCAGAACGGATAGAGTCACCTCTCGCCGCGAACTTGTCAGCTGACAAGGCTACACTCGCGATAAGATAATGAGACATCAAGACGGATGTCCGTGAAAGGGGAGGGGCCGAATACACGGAGATGTCCGCCGTCTAAGGCGTCCTTGCCTTATCGGCACTCTCGTAGGCGACAATATGCTGATTGCACTGGCGGCCTCAAGAACTCCCCGGGAGTTCCGTCTATGTACCTAGCGATGGTTCGCTCTCCATCGGCAGTCCCTTCGCATACGCAGCCCGCGGTGCCTGCTCAAGAACCATCGCGACAGCCTGCCGTTCGCCGTGTTCAATCGAAACCCGGGCGAACGAGATCCTGAACTAGTTCAGGATCCCGATGATCTGCTCATCGATCTGCTCGACCTGGTCACGTTCGTGGACGCGGCCATAGTCCCTGTATCACTCCGACCGGTCGACGAAGAGGTGCAGTGACGAGTACGCGAAATGCGCTTCGAGTGTCGCTAGCTAGATGCCAGGGCTGGTCTGGTAGGCGCAGCACAGCAGGCAAGGGCACTTTGCACCTGCAGGTGATCCGGATTGGCCTGAAACTGAGTCCGACGGACCTAGAGCACCCCATCCAGCGGGTGCCCGTCGAAGAGGTCGCCGAACTCCAGATACTCCCCGAGCACGTCGTAACTCTTGTGGCGGCTGAGCCGCTTCAGGCGGGCCGGATGGACGCCGCGCTCCATCCCGGTGGTCAGCGCTCCACGCTTGAGGCTGTGCCCGCCCAGGTCACGCCGGCCGAACCCGGCCGCCATGGCCCGGCGCTGGATGATCAGGGCCACGCTCTGCGGGGTGAGGGCCCGCTCGCCGATGACCGGCCCAGGCGGCGCGGTCCGCTCGCGCCCCTTGCGGCCGGATGGCGGAGACCAGATCCGACGGAACAACGGGCCCCGCTGCAGCCCCGCGGCGACCCGCCAGCGCTCAAGGGCATGCACCGGACAGAGTTCGGTATCGCCGTAGGGCAGGGCGACGGTGACCGCCTCGGTCTGGCTCCCTTTGGTCTGCGGCAGGGTCAGGCGGAGCCCCCGCTCAGACGGTGTCAGGTGCTCGATCCTGATGCCGGCGAGTTCCGAGCGCCGCAGCGCGCCGGCGAAGCCGACCAGGATCAGCGCGCGGTCGCGCAGGTCAGTCAGTTCAGTATCGCCGATCGGCGCCAGAAGCCGGCGGATCACCGTCGCCGTCGCCGCCACCTTCTTGCGGCGGATCTCGCCACGGGAGGCGGCATCGCGCTGGATGCCCGCCATGGTCTCGGCGACGCAGGCATCATCAGTTGGCACCGGGCAGCCGGCGAGGCGATGCAGGTAGCGGATCGCGGCGCGCCGGAGCTTGAGCGTTTCGGTCGAGACGCCGCGGCCGCGCTCGTCGGCGAGGAAGGCGGCGACATCCGCGCCGGAGGCGGGGAGGGGCGTCAGCCCGTGGCGATCGCACCAGAGGCACCAGACGCGCACCGCGGCCCGGTAGGCCCGCCTGGTGTTGTCCGCCTTGGCCCGGCGGGCATAGGCGCTGGCGGCGCTGCGGGCGCCGGCGAGCGTGCCATCGGTAACCGGGACCGGTTCATCCTCGATTTCGGAAAACCAGCGCCGGACCGCGTGGCCGTCACCGGCGAGCGGGGGCGGGGAGGGCACCAGGCTGCCGGCCGATGGCGCGTCGGGGCGGTCTTGGGGTGCGAATTCGTTGTCGTCGGGCACGCGGGGCCTCTCCTGAGCGCGAATCGGTCGGTTCTGCGCCCGGAATCCTATGAAATTTCTGTTGTAGCGACAACCATGTTTATCAGGAAACCAGTTAAAAAATCCCGATCACCCCCTGAAAAAGACGGTTATTTCGTGCTATACGGCATATGCCGCAAAATTACGGATCAAGATATTGATTTTCCGTTCGAGGAGTTTCGCAGCGTTCCGCCCAGCCCGGACCCGATTCCTTTCCTCCATCAGGGGCCGGAGCAGAATCGGCGTGCCCGCGGCGGTTCGGGGCTTTGCTCCACCGCCGCTCGTCGGGCGGTCCGGTCGAGACGATCGGCACAAGGTGGCCGGCGTGCCGCGCCTGCCAGGTCGGGGCGGTGACGGCGAGGTCGCGCATGGACGGCAGACGGTCGACCGTGTCCACGAAATGCTGACACTCCCTCACCATCAGCCCGGTCAGGACGGCGGGGCCAAGGCACTTCATGGCTCCCCCTGAAATGCCGGCCCAGCAGCGGCTGATGATCGCCCTCGAGCGGGCGGCCGGAGCGATTGCCCGGCTCGACCAGGCCCTCTCGATGCACCCGCTCCGCGGCGCCTTCCTCTACCGCTTCCGTCTCGATGCGGTGCGCCGCCAGGCGATGGTGGACGGGCAGCTGATCGAGCCGTGGCATCTCGCGGCCCTGCTCGAGGGGGTTCGGCTCCGCATGGATCCATGGCTGAGCCTCGCCGAGCGGGGTGACATCTTCGATGCGGCCCGCCACGCGTTCTCGATGCACCAGTGGATCGTCGAGCCCGATTTTGATCAGGAGGGCGAGATCCAGGTGGCGATGAAGGCGATCGAGCGCGATGTCGCGCGCGCCTCCCCGCTGCTCGGCGCGGCGCACGCGGCCCATGCCTGGCTGGCCGGGGGCGGGAGACGGGCTCCATTGCGGGGCGCACTGATCCGCTTCTGGCAGCAGAGCGGACTGCTGCACCTTCCGGTGCCGATCACCGGGCCGCAGGCCCTCGGCGGCGACCTTCCCTTCGATCGGGAGAGCTGGATCCCGCTTCTGCTCCACGCACTGGCGAACGAGGCCGCGGCAGCCCAGGACCTCCTCCGCGATCTCGAGCGGGCCTGGCAGGTCGCGCGCGGTTCGATCGGCAAGCGGCGCAAGAACAGCCGGGCCGCCATGGCGATCGATATCCTGGCGGCAACCCCGATCATCTCCGCGAAATCGCTCGCCGATCGGCTCCGTATGAACGTGGCGAACGCCCACGCCCTGCTCGGCGAGCTGCTCGAAGCCGGGCTGGTCGTCGAGCTGACCCACCGCAGCAAGCGACGGCTCTTCGGCCTGTCGGGCATGGGCCGGATGCGCGACTACGTGGCACCGCCACGCCGGCCGCAGCCGGGGCGGGGAAGGGGGAGGCCCCGGATCGAGCCCGAAATGCCACACTCTGCTCCGCCCGCCGATCTTCCGCCGGCGCCATCCGGTGGCGTCCTGCCCCGGCTTGCGTTCGACTTCAGCGATCTGGAAGAGGCCATGGCGGCAGCCGATGAAGCGATCCGTGAAACCAGGATCAGCCTCGATCGGATCCGTCAGGCCGGACCGCCGGAGTAGGGACTACCTCGACCGGTGCGCCCTGGGGAGCAGGTGAAACCTATACGGTTCAGCGGAACGACCCGGCGTTCGTCTCGAACAACGCCGCGCATGAGCTCGCCGTTTCTGGTTTGGACGAAGCTGGCCTCTCCGCGATAATTGCGACCTCACCGTCGCGACAGCGAAGCATCTTTGGTCATGCTTGCGACAACATCGTCTTGCCTGCCAACATCCCGGTACGACTGGAATGGGACGCAGCTCGGAATATTAAAGGAGAGGAGGCTCAGATATGGACAAGGGTAGTGGCGGCTCGGTGGGGATGAGCGCGGGACGGCTCGAGCGTATCGGGGCGGCGATGCAGGGCTATGTCGATCGGGGAATCTATGCCGGCATCAATACCGTCGTCGCGCGGCGCGGCGTGGTTGTGCAGCAAGGGCAGTATGGCTTTCGCGATAAAGAGGCCGGCTTACCAATGGCTGCGGACACGATTTTCCGCCTTTATTCGATGACGAAGCCGGTCGTGTGCACGGCGTTGATGACTCTGGTCGAGGAGGGGCGGCTCCGGCTGTTCGATCCCGTCGCGCGCTACGTTCCCGCGTTGGCCGGTTTGACCGTGCTGCGGCCGGACGGCTCGCGCACTGCGCCGGCCCGGCCGGTCATGGTGCGTGATTTGATGACGCACACAAGCGGACTTTCCTATCATTTCCTCGAGGAGACGCTTGTCGGGCCGATGTATGCGGACGGCAAGCTGCTAGATCCGACTGTTTCGCTCGCCGAGGCGATCGACGATCTGGCGCGCTACCCGCTGGCCTTCGAGCCGGGCTCGCGCTGGCATTACAGCATCGGCATCGATGTTGCCGCGCGCGTGATCGAGGTGGTGAGCGGCGAGACGCTCGCCGATTTCCTGCGCGGTCGCCTGTTCGAACCACTCGGCATGGTCGACACCGGCTTCGAGGTGCCGGAGGCGAAGCGGTCTCGCCTGGCGGCGATGTATGGCCGCCCCGACCTCATCGATCCCAACCAGACATTCCAGAAATCGCTCACCCAATGGAGTGGAGGGGTCAATGACCGGCTCGACGTGGCGCGAACCTATCCGGTCAATGCGGGGACGACATTCCAGCGCGGTGGCCACGGGCTCTTCGGCACGGCGGGCGACTATCTGCGTTTCGCGCAGATGCTTGCGAACGGCGGGGAACTCGAGGGAGTGCGCATCCTCGGTTCCAGAACTCTCGCCTTCATGCATTCCAACCATCTGCCGAAGTCGCTGGTCCCGATCGCTCTCGATGGCGTACCATTCCCGGGCTATGGCTTCGGGCTTGGCTCCCGCGTCGCGATCGATGTGGCGCAGACCGGGGTGCCGGGCTCGATCGGCGAATTCGGCTGGGCCGGCGCCGCGAAGACCTATTACTGGGTCGACCCGGTGGAACAGGTGGTCTGCGTCTTCATGACGCAATCGATGTCGAGTTTCGATCTGCCGGAAATGGACCTGCGCGCCTTGGTCTGTGCGGCGATCGAGGACTGATGCTGGCGACGGCTTGCTGAGCGCGGCAATGGCGGCAGTCCACCAGATGAGCCGCGCTACATGGCCTACTTTTCAATCGCCGCGTACAACTGTTCGGAGCTCCGCAAGATTCGATACAGTTGCCTTGAGGGCGCTCATGGAAGAGCCCTCAAGCCTGATCTCAGTCGTGCCGCGAGGAAGTCGATGAACGCCCGCGTTCGGGTCGGTAGCAAAGACGCTTGCGGCCAGACAACGTGGACAGGCGTCGGTGGTGGCTCGTATTCGGTCAGGATTAGCTCCACGCGTCCGGTTTCCAGCATGCCAGCGATTTGCCAGAGCGGCGCAATGCCGATACCGACGGCTTCTGCGACCGCCTCATTGCAGGCGCCAGCGTTGTCGGAGCTGAAGCACGCGGCTACCGGGATGGTCTCTGGCTTGCCAGCGCTCTCGAAGGTCCAGCGCTGAGGAGACTTTGTGAGCGTCCTGATGACGCAGCAATGTGCTCTGAGATCTCCAGGGACCTTGGGGCGGCCGTGTTTCAGCAGGTATTCGGGGGCCGCAAAGGCAACACGACGTAACGCGCCAACACGCGTCGCCATCGCGCGGCTGTCGGAAAGCTCTCCAATCCGGATGGCGAGATCGAGTTCGGCCTTGAGTAGGTCTTGGAAGCTATCCTCAAGCACCAGTTGAATTGCGACTGCCGGATGGCGACGCATGAAGGCGGCAATGGTAGGGACAATATAGGTTGGCCCAAAGAGGGTGGACGATCCGATGCGAAGGGTACCGGCGATCTCGCGCGTGCGTTCCGCAGCCTCAGTGTGGGCGGCCGCGATATCGGACAACGCTTCCTTGATACGCCTATAGAAAACCAGACCTGCATCTGTCGGTTGCATGCTCCTGGTTGTGCGCCGCACGAGATTTGCGCCCGTATCCCTTTCGATGTTTGACCGGCCCCCATTGAGTGGTCCGTGTTGGAAGTTAGTGCATTGTTGTCTCCGCCGCCATGGCCGGCTGTCGGTGGAGCGAAGCGGAACCGGAGGGCGGCCGTGGCGGCGTCGCGGTTTCCGGGGCCGGCGGGAGATATCCGAGCGAACTGTGTGGCCTGACGGTATTGTAGTGCCGCCGCCAGGCCTCGATCAGGATCTGCGCTTCCGCCAGGGAGTAGAAGATCTCCCCGTTGAGCAGTTCATCGCGCAGCGAACCGTTGAAGGACTCGCAGTAGCCGTTTTCCCATGGCGAACCTGGCGTGATGTAGAGCGTCTTCACACCGATCCTGCCAAGCCATTCCCGCACAGCCCGGGCGATGAATTCAGGACCATTGTCCGACCGCATATGCGCCGGCGGCCCTCTGGTGACGAACAGTTCTGCCAAAGCGCCCAGCACATCCTCGCTCCTGAGCCGTCGCGCGACCGGCAGCGCCAGGCACTCTCGGCTGGCCTCGTCGATGATCGACAGGATCCGGAACTTGCGGCCGTCGTGGGTCCGTCCTTCCACAAAATCGTAGGACCACACATGGCCGGGATACTCAGGCCGCAGCCGGATACATGACCCGTCATTGAGCCAGAGGCGTGAGCGCTTCGGCTGCCTTTGTGGCACCTTGAGACCCTCGCGCCGCCAGATCCGCTCGACCCGCTTGCGGTTCACATGCCATCCCGCATCCCGCAGCAAGGCCGTCACCCGCCGATAACCGTAACGACCATATTGCCGGGCCAGGGCGATGATGTCCCCGGTCAGGGCCGCCTCGTCATCCGCCCCGCGTGGCACCTTGCGCTGCGTCGATCGATGCTGTCCGAGCACGCGGCACACCCGCCGCTCGGAGACAGACATCGTTCCTCTGATGTGATCGATACAGCGCCGGCGCCGCGCGGGGCTCAGAAGTTTCCCCGTGCCGCCTCCGTCAGGATCGCCTTGTCCAGCGACAGATCGGCCACCAGGCACTTCAGCCGAGCGTTCTCCCGCTCCAGTTCCTTCATGCGACGCGCCTGGTCCAACTTCAGGCCGCCATACTCCTTGCGCCACCGATAATAGCTCTGCTCGGTGACGCCGATCCGACGGCACGCATCCGCAACCGCCCCGCCCTGCGCCAGAACAATCTCAGCCTCGCGCAACTTGCCGATGATCTCTTCCGGCTTGTGATTCCTCGCCATCCCAGTCCTCCTTCAGACCAAACTCTAAAACAGATACCGGACCACTCAGAAGGGGGCAGATCAGCGCTGGCCTCCGCTCGCTGGCCGAGCCGTGGGCCGATACCACCACCCCAGCCGGGCGCATGGTGCTGACCGTGTTCGCCGGCATCGCCGATTTCGAGCGGTCCCTGATTGTGGAACGCACCAGCACTGGCCGGATCGCTGCCAAAGCGCGCGGGGTGCGGTTTGGACCTCGCCCTTCGCTCTCGGTCGAGCAGATTGCCCATGCCCGGCAGCTCACGGAGCAGGAAGGCAAGCCAGTTGCTGAGGTAGCCCGCCTACTCGGGGTGCATCGGGCTACCCTCTATCGGGCACTGGCCGCAGTAGCCGCTTGATCGGGGTAATTTTCCGAAAGTCTTGATTTATGGCAGCTCACGGCGAGGGGGCTCTCTCGAAAGGTCGGGCACATAATCACGCCCGCGACATGTAAGTTGGATTAAGCGCCCCGTTATGCGGAGCTTCCAAGGCTAGTCGATCAATTCGACCGAAGGCAGCCTAAAGCCGTTAAACCTGCTTGCCAAAGCGTTGGAGTATGCTCCCATCATTGGGAAAATTAGCCAGTCACCTTCCTTTATGGTCGCCGGTAACAAGAGTCTTTGGTCTAGTTCGTCGAATGAATCGCACGTAGGTCCAAACACCCGGAACTCGGATTCGGCCAGGGAAGGCACTGCGGATGCACGGGTTAGGTGGTACGGGGTCATCTGAATTTTAGAGTAATTGACCTCTCCGAAGCTTCCAAAGACGCCATCACTCAAAAATACCCGATCATCCGCACGGCCGATAACTTGTACGACTAGGGTTCCACTCTCTGCCACAAGCGCTCGTCCAGGCTCACAAAGCAAGGGGACGCGTGGCATCCGGCTACATGCGGCCTTGATCTCGACAAAATATGCTGTCAAATCTGATCTTTCCTGCCCATAAGCAACTGGGAAGCCGCCTCCCACATTCAAGTAGCCCGGCATCTTCCCGAGATTCTCTATGACGCTATGACAGACGTGTATAGCCGCCGAAAAAGCTTTGGGGTGCTTGCATTGAGACCCCACATGGAATGTCAGCCCCCACTCGACTTTGGCGTCTATGATTCTCTTTATAAGTGGTACGCTCTCGGCCGGGTGTAGTCCAAATTTAGTGTTGAAATCATAGGTTCCAGACTTTTCTGGCGTTTTCAGCCTAACAGCGATCGACAGGGGGCGGCTCACGCAAGCTAGAATTTTATCCAACTCCACCTCGCTATCTACGACATAATGCCGAATCCCGATTTTGTAGGCGTCTCTAATTGAAGCCGTCGCTTTAACTGGATGGCTGTAGTGCAGCGGTTTCGAGGAACACACCGTGCGAACCGACTCTGCTTCTTCAATCGAAGCAACGTCAAACCCTGCGATCTCAGACGCCCCCAGACAAGCAAGCACTTCGGGATGTGGGTTTGCTTTGACAGCATACAGCGTTCCCCCTGGAAACGATTTTAAAAAGTTGTCGGCACTTCCTAAAAGGACCGATCGACTAATCAACAGGGTGGCGACCTCCGGCCGCCTTCTTTCTACAAAATCGGCCGCCTGTTCTATCGTCGGCACATTTTGACCCCGAGCAAGCATCGCCTCTCCTTCAGGTTGCCGCAGCAGCGCGACTCCCTGCCTTTTCTACTGTGTGAAACAAAGCGCCCGACGCACAAAGCTCCTCAAATGTCCAGCTCAAAGCTTGATCTTCACTGGAGGATGACCAAAAGCCGGCTATTCCACCCCACCGCCCCAGGAACGGCGCCGCTACTTCCAGCGCTCTCCTATAATCCACCTGTTCCGGCTCGCAGACACCCAATTCGGGATGTGCTACAGTCCATTCCATGCCGCTGAGTACGCCCGCAGCTACCTGTAGCGAAGTTGCATTCCCGAACTTCGAGAGTTCTCGTGCCTCGTCAATATCAAGGCAAGATCCAAACCAGTAAATTTCCTCTCGGCCCTGCCGAAAAATGGTCACTCCAAGGTCGTCTGCACCACTTCGGATTTCGTCGAGCGCGATTTCCTTCGCAAAACCTTGACCCCCAATTCCTCCTGAAAATTTGGCTAGATTTTGACGAATCATCTCGCAAGGCGAGTAAACGAATTGAACGGTCGGTTGATAAAGCAATCGCCCATCCAGCGACCTAACAGACAATTCTTCAGCGATCGAAAATGTCTCCGGGTGAGGTACGAGGTAGCCCTCGTACACCCCAACCTCTGGCAGCCAACTACGCACAGGAACGCTTGTGGCACTACACGCGAGTTCTGCCACGATCCCGTATTCAGTAGTAAAAATTTCTTTTGTGAGCTCATGAAGCTTCGATTCGTGTGTACCCCACGCAAAATTACAACACTCCAGGATCTCTTCCAAAAATCCGTCGACAGACCATGTATTCATCAGAAGGTTGTTGGCAAGCCTCCGGTTCACTCGCTGGGTATCGCGCTCGGAGACGTGGACGGTAAGTACGTCAAGCTTCCTACAAAGCTCGCCCCACCCGAGCCGATATTCAAGCCCGTCAACATACCAGGCCTCTTGTTGCGCGATCGACCGCAGAGCGGCCTTCGCAAAATGCGTCACCAACCCCGGATTTGCCCCATGATAAAGCAATGCAGTCGGAACACCCTTTTTATTCCGAATGGCCTCCAACGACTTAAGCGTTTTCAGTCTCCTGCGGTACGTAGAGGATGTCCCGCTGTTCCCGTAGAGTGCCCAATCCTCATTGCTCGTGTCGAGATACAGAGCGCCGATCTCCTGGCACACTTCAATAATATCGAGACAGGAAATGCCCACAGAGAGATTCAAGACAAAGGTGCGCTCGGAGACGTAAGATAAAACGGTTTCCGACATGTTGTCCCGCGTGAGCCGCTTTTGGATCACCCGAACACCGAGCGACACGAAATAACTCTCGAAATTAACCTTCTCTGCAATTATGGTAACCTCCTGCGGAGAAACCAAAAACATCTCAAAAATCAATGGCAGGACTGTCGGCCCGATGGTGCCAAAGCCAAGCACGACAAGCTGCCGCCCTCTCAAGGAAGATTTAATCATGCTGTGGTTTCCTCATGTGATTTCCTGTGGGCAACCTCCACGTAGTATTGCGTTGCAGAGCCCGCGACGATCAGGAGGCCGAAGACGTAGGTAAGTATTGATGCTTTCTCCGCCAAAAAGACCCAAGCTAGGATGATCGTCCAGATAGGTTCAAGGAGATAGAAGAAGGAAGTGAAAAGCGCCGAAACGTATTTTTGTGCGAATGTCGCACCAAGAGTTGGAACAAGTGTGGTGAATACGCCAACATAGAGAAATACCGGCACGTCAGCCCTCCAGTTTGGATGTGTGGGCCATACTCCTGAGGGTGCAAAGGCTTCGAAGAGTATGTACGAGACGGCGGAAATTGCCGCCACCGTTAGAATCTGAACTGCCCACAGGTTAATCGTATCCTTATTATCCGTGCTAAGACGGTCCATCATAAAGATATAAATCACGTACTCAGCGTTGCTTAGGAACGCAATGATGTTACCCGTGAAGCGGCTCTGATCACTAAGATTGCTGACAATGAGAGCACACGACCCAACGATAGAGAGCGCGGCAGCGAGATATGAACCAGGCGGGATGCGCTCTTTCAGTACGATTGCCGAAAACACAACTGCGAGCGCTCCAATCATCGCCGGGTAAAAGCCCGCATCTGTCGCCGTCGTATAGAACACAGCCACGATGTTGGAGAGGATATTTATTGCCAGCAGTGCCCCTAAACAGATCCCCTTCAATAACTGCTGCCGCTCAATGCCACGCGCTCTCATAATTAGAATTAGAAGGCAGACTGGTGCAACGATGCCAGAATCAATCGTTGTGAAGAGAAAAGGATTGTATCGTGCTATGATCGCCTTAGAGGCAACGTAATAGCTCCCCGCCAAAACCGGATTCAGAAATATCAGTATGCGGGCCAACAGAATCCATTGCGTGTTTTTTGTCATATCGCATCCCAGACCTCCCATGAGGCTTTGGTGTAAGCGTTGCTCTCAGCACCACCATAAGAATGATGACAATGGTGCTGGTCCAGCTCTGGGTGCTTGTTCCAACATGTCACGACAGCAAGTCATCAGAGTCCGCTGAAGTTCGCAGCTACAGTCGTTGCGCAGTCAACAAGAAAAGACCGCTCAAACGTCTCTTCAGTGTGATCCATCAAGAAAGTTGCATTATAAGTCATTTCGGGATTAGTTTCGTAAAGAACGATGTCCCTCATGATTTCGTCAACGGCAGCTCTGGTACCGTGATGCACTACTTTCGCCACATCTAGAAAATTTTGATAATGCAGAGCCTCATCTCTAGAGGCATTGAGCACCCAGGTCACATACTCCTTGGGACCAAACTGCTTAAACTCTTCGACGAACATCTTATACCCTCGTGCACTCACTAGTTCGTCGTAAGCTAGAACAACGCAAATTTTGAATTCGTCACTGATAAAGTGGCTAATGGGCCCGAAATCGGGCTTGCGCTGGTCCAGTTGATGGTCAATTTCATCTTGACCTACCTCGTACATGTAGGAGCATATCTGTCGTAAACCAATGTAATGGTTCTGTTCGTCGATTCTCCATTCATGCATCGCAGCGAGAAATTCCTTGCTGTAGGTTAGCCCGCTCTTATTGCAAATGTGGTCCCACAAATTCTCAGCGTCGTGCTCAGCACACATGTCCCCCCAAAGATCGTGCCGTACTTTCTCCTTCAATTCCGGGGTGGCCACAACATGCTCCCTCCTGACGTTACAAAGTAGCTCATCAGATGACCATTTCACGACGCGCGGGGGCTGAAGTCTATTGGGTGGTGTGTTCATCTGACTGTCCTTCGAAGGCCGGAGTGATACCCAGGCTAATGCAAATGTCGTTCGCACATTGAACTAAGAAGTCTTTCGAGAACGGATTGTCTCCTGGTGCTTCACCGTGATCAAACAGGAACGTTGCCTTATAGGCGTTGGGATCAGCGTGCTCAGAATTCACTACTTCTCGTAGGACCGCAGTTACGGCCAAGAGATCGTGCCCATGATGTTTTCTGAGAATGGACCGGGCATTTAGGGAGTGATAGAGTTCATCCCTCGCCGCACGCTTTAGCCATGTCATGGCGGCTGGACTACCAAAACTTCGATAAAGCGGCTTGGCATCGCCATATCCACGTAAACTCGCAAGCTCATCATAGGCAAGGCAGGCACATATGGTCAGCTCGTCTTCAAGAAAGTGATCAATTTCAGAAAAGTCCGGAACTCTTAATTGCACTTTCCTAT